>JAGWUU010000106.1 GCA_028868335.1 Sphingomonadales bacterium
GCGATGATGAAGTCCGCCATCATCGCCAGTTCGCATCCGCCGCCCAGCGCGAAGCCGTTGACCGCCGCGATCCACGGTTTGCGCGTGGTCTTTACAAGGTGGCTGGTCCAGCGGCTGAAGAAATCCTGCGCGTAGAAGTCTGCCGCGGGCTTGTCGGCCATTTCCTTGATGTCGGCTCCGGCGGCAAAGGCCTTTTCGCCCGCGCCGGTAAGGACCGCGCAGCCCTGGCCGGGATCGGCCTCGAACGCGGCGAAGGCTGCGATCAGCTCCTCGAGGACCGCCGCGTTGAGTGCGTTCAGCGCCTGCGGCCGGTTGAGCGTGATCAGCGTGACGGCGCCGCGCTGTTCGACGAGGATGGATTCAAAGCTCATTTCGTTCTCCGTCATCTCAGCGAAAGGCATTCAGAGTCACGTGCCTCTGAATGCGATCGCTGGCCTGATTGACGCACCGGCGCACCCGGTCGCCAGCGGTCCCGGGTCAAGCCCGGGACGACGCGTCAATCAAGCGGTTTCCATTCTTCATCCGCGGGAAGCGGGGCGAAAATGCTGGCGATCAGGGCGTCGCTGACGCCTTCGGGGGTTGGCGGATCCCACTTCGCATCGTTGGTCTTGTCGACGATCACCGCGCGCACGCCTTCGGCGAAGTCGGGGCGGGAGAGGACGCGCGATGCGATGCGGTATTCCATCGCCATGTTGGCGGCGAAATCGCTGCATTCCAGGCTGTCGTGCAATTGGCGCAGCGCGACCTTGCAGGTCTGGGGCGACTTGGTGCGCAGCGTGGCGAGTTCCTTCGCTGCCCATTCGCTGTCGTCGCTCTCCAGGCTGGCAAGGATGTCCTCGAACCGATCGGAAGCGAAATGCTTCGCGATGCGCGCGGCATTGTTCTCGATCCGGGCATGGGGTGGCTTGACCGACAGCGCGGCAAGTACCTGCGCCGGATCGTGGCCGTGGACGATGCGCTCCTTGGCCTCGGCCAGCGAATCGTGCGCCAGGTAGTGCGTGGCAAGCCCCGTCCACAGGCACTCCGCCCCGTCGAGCCGCGCGCCGGTCAGCGCGAGGAACGGCCCCATTCGGCCTTTGAGCCGCGAGAGGTGCCAGCCGCCGCCGACATCGGGAAACAGGCCGATCCCGGTTTCGGGCATGGCAAAGCGGGTGTTCTCGGTGGCGACGCGGAACTTCGCGGGCTGGCTGATCCCGACGCCCCCGCCCATCGTGATCCCGTCCATGAAGGCGACCACCGGCTTGGGGAAGGTCATCAGCAGGTGATTGAGCTGGTATTCCTCGTAGAAGAACTTCCGGCCCGAAACGCCGCCGTCGGTCAGCGCCGAATTGCGCAGGAAGGCAATGTCTCCGCCCGCGCAGAACCCGCGCCCTTCGGCGTGGTCGATGATCACGACCTTGACCGCCTGATCATTGCGCCAGCCGAGCAGCGCGTCGGTCATGGCGTGATCCATCGGTTGGGTCAGCGCGTGGAGCGCCTTGGGCCGGTTGAGCGAAAGGAATCCTGCGGCTCCTTCGGTCCGGACTATGACGTCTTGGGTCATTGGCGCAGCAGGTCCCTTCCCACGATCATCCGCATCACCTGGTTGGTCCCTTCGAGGATCGAATGGACGCGCAGGTCGCGCCAGAAGCGCTCGATCGGATAGTCCTTGAGGTAGCCATAGCCGCCGAATAGCTGCAAGGCATCGTTGACGATTTTCGAACCGTTGTCGGTGGCAAGACGCTTGGCCATTGCGGAAAACCGGCTCTTGTCCGGCGCGCCCGCGCTGACCTTGCACGCCGCGAGGTAGAGCAGCGCGCGCGCGGCCTCAAGATCGGTCGCCATGTCAGCCAGCATGAACTGGGTGTTCTGGAAATCCGCGATCGGCTGGCCGAATTGCTGGCGGTCGCGGGTGTAGGCCACCGCCTCGTCAAGGCAGCGCTGCGCCCCGCCGAGAGAGCAAGCCCCGATGTTGAGCCGCCCGCCGTCGAGCCCGGCCATTGCGAAGCGAAAGCCTTCGCCCTCCTTGCCGACGCGGTTTTCGACCGGCACGCGGCAGTCCTCGAACACCACCTGCGCGGTCGGGCTGGCGTTCCACCCCAGCTTCTTCTCCGGCGCGCCGAACGACAGGCCGGGCGTGCCCTTCTCGATCACCAGGCAGGAAATACCCTTCGCCTTGTCGTCGCTGGTGCGGACCATCGCGACATAGATGTCGTTGTAGCCCGCGCCGGAAATGAACTGCTTGGTGCCGTTGAGGACATAGTGATCGCCATCCAGTCGCGCGGTCGCCTTCAGGGCCGCTGCGTCGGAGCCTGATCCTGGTTCGGTCAGGCAGTAGGAGGCGATCTTCTCCATGCTGACCAGTTCAGGCAGAAACCGCGCCTTCAATTCGGTCGAGCCGTAGGTGTCGATCATCCACGTCGCCATGTTGTGGATCGAGACATAAGCGGACGTAGCCGGGCAACCATAGGCCATCGCCTCCATGATCAGCGCGGCCTCCAGCCGGCCAAGCCCGATCCCACCGTTCTCCTCCGAGATGTAGATCGCACCGAAGCCAAGCTCCCCCGCGGCTTTCCACACGTCGACCGGATAGTGGTGATCCTCGTCCCACTGCGCGGCATGGGGCGTGATACGGTCAGCGGTGAACTTGCGCGCCATGTCCTGGATGGCGAGCTGGTCTTCGGTGAGAGCGAACTGGTCGGTCATTGTTTCGGCGATCTCCCTAGCTGCAACTTGCCGAGGTTATGATCATTGAGTCGTCATAACCGACGGTAAGGCGGCCGTACTTGAATTCCATCGTTACCGCCGTCCGCGGCGGAACCCAGCGCACTTCGCTGGCGTGAGTCGCGGCCATCATCGCGCGCGCCGTCCCGGCGCTGGCGGGCTTGCCTATGAACGCCTGCCCCGGTTGCGGCAAGCAGGTCTGGGTGATGGCGTGCGGCGGCGCTTGGCCTCCGGCGGTGGCGCAGGCGCTGAGCGGGGCCAGGGCGAGCGCCGCAACACGGCATCGGCCCCAAATTCTTCCATGACAAGCGATTTGCCGCCATGCTCCGGCGCTCAGCCCATTGTCGGGATGACGAAGGCATTGCTGCCATCGCCGCCGCCGTCCGGCCAGCGGGCGGTGACAGTCTTCACCTTGGTCCAGAACTTCACGCCTTCCATGCCGTGCTGGTTGGTGTCGCCAAAGGCGGACCGCTTCCAGCCGCCGAAGGTGTGGTAGGCGACCGGCACCGGGATCGGGACGTTGATCCCGACCATGCCGACATTGACGCGGTTGGCGAATTCGCGCGCGGCATGGCCGTTGCGGGTGAAGATCGCCACGCCGTTGCCGTATTGGTGTTTGGTCGGCAGGGCGAGCGCCTCTTCGAAGTCCTTCGCGCGGACGATCTGGAGCACCGGGCCGAAAATCTCGTTGTGATAGCTCTCCATGTCGGGCGTGACGTGGTCGAACAGCGTCGGGCCGACGAAGAAGCCGTCCTCATGCCCCTGAAGCTTGAAGCCGCGTCCGTCGACCACCAGCTCCGCGCCTTCGTCGGCACACTTCTGGATCCAGCCTTCGACCTTCTCCTTGTGTGCGCGGGTCACGACCGGGCCATAGTGCGCACCTGCATCGGTGGAGACGCCGACCTTCAGCGCCTCGATCGCCGGGATCAGCTTGGCCTTCAACCGCTCCGCGGTTTCGTCGCCCACCGGCACCACTACGGGAAGCGCCATGCAGCGTTCGCCCGCCGATCCGAAGGCAGCGCCGGCAAGGTCGTTCACCACTTGATCGAGATCGGCATCGGGCATGACGATGCCATGGTTCTTGGCCCCGCCCATCGCCTGCACCCGCTTTCCGGCGGCGACACCGCGATTATAGACATAGTGTGCGATGTCGGATGAGCCGACAAAGCTGACTGCCGAAATCGCCGGGTGGTCAAGGATCGCGTCGACCATTTCCTTGTCGCCGTGGACGACCTGGAAGATCCCTTCTGGCAGCCCCGCCTCAAGCCACAGTTCGGCAAGCCGGTTCGGCAACGAGGGATCGCGCTCGCTGGGCTTGAGGATGAAGGCATTGCCTACCGCCATCGCCACCGAGCCCATCCACAAGGGAATCATCGCCGGGAAGTTGAACGGGGTGATGCCAGCGCCGATGCCCAGCGGCTGGCGCATCGAATAGACGTCGATCCCCGGACCCGCGCCCTGCGTATATTCGCCCTTGAGCGCATGGGGGATGCCGCAGCAAAACTCGACCACTTCAAGCCCGCGCTGGATGTCTCCCTTGGCATCGGCGATCACCTTGCCGTGTTCGATGGAAAGCATGTGCGCCAACGCGTCCATGTTCGCTTCGACCAGCGCCTTGAAGTTGAACATCACCCGCGCGCGGCGCTGCGGGTTCATCGCCGCCCAGCCGGGCTGCGCGGCCTGCGCGGCGGCCACGGCGCGATCAAGCGCGTCCTTCCCGCCAAGCACCAACTTCGCCTGGACCGCGCCGGTGTTGGGATCGAAAACGTCGCTCATACGGCTGGACGCGAGACCGGCGGTGCCGCCGGAAATGACATGATCGATCTGGCGCACGGCAGGGATCCTCCTCAGCAATTGTTGCTTCGTGCCTTCGCGCATCATTTTTGCGCAGGCAACAAGCAATTTTGCGGATATAGACTGCAATAATGCAGACTACCGACTGGAGCGACCTTCAGGTCTTTCTCGCCATTGCCCGCGCCGGGCAGCTTTCGCGGGCAGGGGCCGTACTCGGCATCGACGGGACGACCACCGGGCGTCGCCTGCGTCGGCTCGAGGCGCGCCTTGGCGTCACGCTGTTCGAGCAAACCCGACAGGGGCAGGTGCTGACGGAGGCGGGGGAGGCGCTTCTGGCAAGAGTCGAAGCAATGGACCTTGCGGCAGCCGCGATCGAACGGACCAAGGCGAAGGCGTCGGGAGGGCATCTCACCGGCATCCTGCGGATCAGCGTTTCGGAAGGGTTCGGAAGCTGGTTCCTTGCCAATCACATCCCCGAGTTCGTCCGCGCGCATCCTTCGCTTACCCTCGACCTCGTGGCCAACAGCGGTTTTCTCAGCCTTTCGAAGCGGGAAGCGGACGTGGCGGTAATGCTCTCGCGCCCCAAGGGCGGACCGGTCATTGCCGGAAAACTGAGCGACTACGCACTGCGCCTCTACGCAGCGCCACGCTATCTTGGCGAGGCGGGCGTCCCGCGCCAGGCAACCGACCTGACCAGGGGCCATCGTCTGGTCGGCTATATCCCTGATCTCATCTATGCCCCCGAATTGCGTTATCTCGATGAAATCCTCCCAGGACTCGTCACCACCCTGCGCTCATCGAGCATCAACGCCCAGCACCAGCTTATCGCGGCAGGGGCGGGCATCGGAGTGCTGCCCTGCTTTATCGGCGATGCCGACCCCGGCTTGGTTCCGGTCCTGCGCGAGAATCGGATTACGCGCTCCTTCTGGTTGGTGACGCACAAGGACACGCATCAACTGGCGCGGATCAGGGCAGGGCGGGAATGGATCATGGCGGCGGTCCACAACAACCGTTCCAGGCTGATGCCGACGCAGTAAAGGCATTGCGCGGTGTTCACACGGCTGGGGTGTCCTGACCCTCGTTGCCTACGTCGTCGCACAGATCGCACAAGGAGCGGATGATCGCGCTGACCATCGGGTCGGTCAGTTTGTAGAAGCGGGTCTGTGCCTCTCCGCGAATGCTGACGACGCCTTCGTCCCGCAGCATTGCAAGGTGTTGCGACACGGACGATTGCGACAGTCCGGCCAGGGCCACCAGTTCGCCGACCGATGCTTCCCCCTCGTCAAGCCGACAGAGCATCAACAGGCGCTCGGGATGGCTCATCAGTTTGAGGCGGCCTGCCATCGCCATGGAATTCGCCTTGAGGTGTGACAGATCGGCGGCGTTCATGTCGGCTGCTCCAGCGGGCGGCCATCGTCGCGCAGGACGATGTAGATCGCCGGGATGACCAGCACCGTCAGCAGGGTCGACGAGGCGAGGCCGAACAGCAGCGAGATCGCCAGGCCCTGGAAGATTGGATCGGTCAGGATCACCGTCGCGCCGATCATCGCCGCTGCGGCCGTGAGTACGATCGGCTTGAAACGGATCATGCCTGCTTCCAGCAGCGTTTCGCGCAGGCTTTTGTCGGCCGAGCGCGTGTGGCGGATGAAATCGACCAGCAGAATCGAATTGCGCACGATGATCCCGGCAAGAGCAATGAAGCCGATCATCGATGTCGCGGTAAACGGTGCGCGGAACAGCATGTGGCCCAGCACGATCCCGACCAGGGTGAGGGGGATCGGGGTGAGGATGACGAGCGGTATCGTGAAGCTGCGGAACTGCCCGACGACCAGAACATAGATGCCGAGCAACGCCACCATGAAGGCCCCGCCCATGTCGCGGAAGGTGACCCAGGTAATTTCCCATTCGCCATCCCACAGCAGCGAGGGCGTACTTTCATCCTCGGGCTGACCGTGAAGGAGCACTTCGGGCCGGGTCAGGCCGTGGGCCTTCCAGTCGTAGTCCGCAATGGCATTGTCGACCGCCAGCATCCCGTAGATCGGAGCTTCATATCGGCCCGCCAGTTCGGCGCTGACCATGGCTGCGCCGCGGCCGTCGCGGCGGAATATCGCCTGGCCGCCGGGTTCAACCGTGGCCGTAACAAGCTCGCCAAGTTGAACGAGCTGGCCTGTCGGCGTGGCCGCGACGGGCGTGGCGGCAAGCGATGCCGACCAGTTGCGTTGCGATTGGTCGAGCGCAAGTTCGATCGGCAGCGGATCGCGTTCACCGCCACGCGGCGCATAGCCCACGACCTGCGTGCCCAGCAGCGCGCCGATACTGTCGAACAACTGCCGCTCGGAAAGGCCATAGTGGTTCAGGCGGGCGCGATCGGGGACGAGCTTCAGCGTGGGGCGTGGCTGGCCGAACGAATTGTCGACATCGACAATATAGGGAACCGATTTGAAGATCCGTTCCACCTGCTCGGCGGTGTTCCGGCGGCTGGTCTCATCGGGTCCATATATTTCGGCCAGCAGGGTTGCCAGCACCGGCGGACCGGGCGGGGTTTCGACAACTTTCAGCGAGCCTCCGGCGGGAAGGGGTATCCCCTTCAGCCGTTCGCGCAGGTCCACCGCGACATCGTGGCTGGAGCGCGACCGATCGCCCTTGGGGAGAAGGGTGACCATCAGGTCGCCCATCTCGGGCTGGCTGCGCAGGAAGTAATGGCGGACCAGCCCGTTGAAATTGAAGGGAGCGGAGGTGCCGGCATAGGCCTCCATCGAGACGACCTCCGGCACCGCGCGGGCGACTGCTGCAGCCTGCTCCAGCACGCGCCCGGTCATTTCAAGACTGGTTCCTTCAGGCAGGTCGGCGACGAGTTGCACCTCGCTCTTGTTGTCGAAAGGCAGCAACTTCACCGTCACCGCCTTGAAGTAGAACATCGAGCAGGCCACCAGCGTCGCCACGCCCACCCCGATCAGGAAACGCCGGGCGCTCTGCCGTGTCGCGATCACCCTTGCCGCGTGGCGGCGATACAGCGCACCAAGTTTGCCGCCGTGCGCATCCTCGTGTTCATGGGCCAGCGCGGAACGGGCGAAACGGATCATCAGCCATGGAGCGATGATCACCGCGACGAAGAACGAAAAGATCATCGCGGCCGAGGCGTTGATCGGTATCGGAGCCATGTAGGGGCCCATCAGGCCCGATACGAACAGCATCGGCAACAGCGCGGCGACCACGGTAAGCGTTGCCACGATGGTTGGGTTGCCGACCTCCGCCACGGCATCGACCGCCGCGTCGATCCGGCTGCGGTCGTCGTTCATCGCCCAGTGCCGGGCAATGTTCTCGATCATCACGATCGCGTCGTCGACGAGGATGCCGATCGAGAAGATCAGCGCGAACAGGCTGACGCGGTTGATCGTGAAGCCCATGATCTTCGAGGCGAACATGGTCAGCATGATGGTGGTCGGGATCACGATCGCCGTCACTCCCGCCTCGCGCCAGCCGATCGCGAAGCCGATCAGCACGACGATCGACACCGTCGCCAGCGCGAGGTGGAAAATCAGCTCGTTGGCTTTCTCGTTCGCCGTCTCGCCATAGTTGCGGGTGACGGCAACCTCGACACCGGCGGGGATGAGGCTTTTGCGCAAGCGGTCGATCCGTTCGACCACCGCCTGGGAAACGGTGACCGCATTGGCCCCGGCGCGCTTGGCGACGGCGAGGCTGACCGCAGGGGCCATCGACCAGGCGCCGCGCTCGTCCCTGGCCCAGCGCCAGGCACGGGCCTGGTCCTGGGTTGGCGCCTGCTCAACCCGCGCAATGTCCGACAGCAGAACCGGCGCGCCGCCCGCTGAACGGACGGTGAGTTGGCCCAGTTCGGCGGCGTCGCGCAGGGTCTGGCCAGCCACGACCAGCGCAGCCTGACCGCCTTCGCGCACGGTTCCGGCAGGAAAGGCGCGATTGGCCTGGCTTACAGCCTCGATGAGGTTGCCGAGCGGCACGCGATAGAGCGCCAGCCGCGCAGGATCGGGCACCACGCGCAGCGCCATGCGCTGGCCGCCCGTGATGAAGGTCAGGCCGACATCATCCACCTTGGCGATTTCGGTGCGCAGCTTGCCGGCCAGCTCGGCCAGGGCCTGGTCGTTCCATTGCCCCGCGGCTCCCGGCCTGGGAGTAAGGGTCAGGACGACGATCGGGACGTCGTTGATGCCGCGCACCGTGACCTGCGGCGGCGGGATGCCGACGGGAATGCGGTTCCTGTTTGCCTCGATCTTTTCGTTGATGCGGATCGCGGCGTCTTCGGGGTTGGACCCGACGAGGAAGCGCGCGGTCACCATCACGCCGTTGTCCTGCGTCTGGGTATAGACGTGTTCGACGCCGTCGACGCTCTTGACGATGGTTTCGAGCGGCTTGGCGACGAGTTCCACCGCCTCGGGCGCCGACAGCCCCGGCGCCTGGACCATGATGTCGACCATCGGCACCTTGATCTGCGGTTCCTCTTCGCGCGGGATGGTGATCGTGGCGATCAGGCCGACCAGGATCGCGGCGAGCAGGAACAGCGGAGTCAGCGGCGACTGGATCGTCGCGCGGGTGATCCGTCCTGAAATGCCGGGGTTCATTTGCCGGTCGATCCGACCAGGGTGTCGCCCGCGCCCGTGCCGGACAGGATCTCGACCGTGCCGGGAGCGGAGCCGGGCGCGGTCTGCACCGGAACCTGCGTGGCCGCGCCGGACTTGCCGAGTACGGTGACATAGTCGATCCCGAAGCGCGTGGTGACAAAGCTGGACGGAATGATCAGCGCCTTGCGCGTGCCCGTCTCTACCCGCGCCGCCACGCGCCGGCCGACCAGGCGATTGTCGATCCCCGGCAACTGGACGTCGGCGGCGACCTGCCCGGCGGTAATTGCGGGATAGACACGGATCACGGTGCCGGTCGCATTGCCGTTGCCGATCGTGGCTACGGAAACGCGCGATCCGGTGTGAACCTTGTCACCCAGCGATTCCGGCATCTCGAGGCGCAGGATCGTCG
Source organism: Sphingomonadales bacterium (assembly GCA_028868335.1). GTDB lineage: Bacteria > Pseudomonadota > Alphaproteobacteria > Sphingomonadales > Sphingomonadaceae > Novosphingobium. Next base: position 9,502 of record JAGWUU010000106.1, read on the forward strand.
GTCCGGCGGTGATGACCGCGATGGCCATGCCCGGCGCGACCGGGGAGCCTGCGGGGACATCCGCGTGAAGCACGCGGCCCGATGTCGGGGCTGTGACAACGCCTTGCCCGGCAACTGCGCCCACGGCGGACTGCTGTGCCCGCGCCGCGCGAATCTGCGCGTTGGCGGCGGCTGCTCCGGCCTCGGCCTGATCGAGCCTGGCCTTGGCATAGACGCCGTTCTGGTAGAGGAATCGCACCCGCGCCAGTTCGGCCTGGGCTTGCGCGGCCTGGGCCTGGGCGGCGGCGGCCTGGGCGCCGAAGGCACCGGCCTGATAGCCAAGCTGATTATCGACTATGCGGCCGATCGACTGGCCCTTGCTGACGATGTCGCCTTCATGCACGGTCAGGGTAGTGAGAATGCCGGGAATACGCGCCAGAACCTGCGCCTGATCGACCGTCGTGATCTCGGCGCTGACATCCTGCCAGTTCACGGTATCGGTTGGCGC
>JAGWUU010000107.1 GCA_028868335.1 Sphingomonadales bacterium
GCGGTAGAGTATGAACGCTGCGCCGAGGTTCATCGCCGGATTGCACCGCTGGCCGCAGCCGCCAACCTCACCTGCGCCCTGGAAGTGCTCAACCGCTTCGAATGCTACCTGCTCAACACCTGCGCGCAGGCCAGTACCTATCTCGACGTGCTGGGCGAACCCGGCTTTGGCATCCACTTCGATACGTTCCACGCGAACATCGAGGAGAAGGATTCGGTCGCAGCGGTAACTGCGGCGTTCCGGCGCGGGCATCTGCGCCACGTTCATATCAGCGAGAACGACCGCGGCACGCCCGGAAAGGGCCAGGCCCGAATCCGCGAGACGATCGCGGCGCTTAAGGCGCTCGGCTACGACGAATGGCTGACGATCGAGGCGTTCGGCGGCTCTGTGCCCGAGCTTGCCGCCGCGACCCGGGTGTGGCGCCCGTTCTTTGCCTCGGAAGAGGAAGTTTACAGCGAAGGCCACCGGTTCATCCGGTCGTGCTGGGAGGGAGAGTGACGATGGAAACGATGCTGGAAATGGACCGCCGCGCGCTGATGCAGCGGGCGATGGTGCTGCTGGGTGCAACGGCGCTCGCCGGTTGCGATTTCCTGCCGGGTTCAAAGACCGCCGCTACTCTCCGGCCGGATCAGGCCAAACTGCTCGGCGCATTTTCCGATACGTTGATCCCGCAGACGGACACGCCCGGCTCGCTAGGCGCTGGCGTGCCCAAGGTGTTCGCGCAGATGTATTCCGACTGGGCTTCGGACAAGACCCGAGAGGAGCTGTCCGGCGCGCTCGACCGGATCGACGCGGCCGCGGTCAAGGAAAAGGGCAAGGGCTTTGCCGACCTGTCCCCGGCCGATCGCCAGGCGTTCCTGGCCGGATACGACAAGGCCGCTCTGGTCGATGTGCCCCCGCCAGCCGACGCGCCCAAGGGCAACCCTTTCGCGCCGGTCATCTCGGTGGTCGACAACGGCTATGCCAAATTGAAGGACCTGGTCGCCACGATCTATTACACGAGCGAGACCGCGCTGACCAAGGAACTGGTCTATGAACACGTTCCCGGCGGCTGGACCGCCTCGGTCAAGGTCACTCCTCAGACCCGTCCCGCCATTACCTTTGGAGCATTCTGACATGCAATTCGATGCAATCGTGATCGGCTCGGGCATGAGCGGCGGCATGGCCGCAAAGGAACTGTGCGAACGCGGGCTGAAGGTTCTCGTGATCGAGCGCGGCAAGATGATCGATCCGGCCAAGGACTACATGGACCACCTGATGCCGTGGGAGCTGCCCAACAACAACCAGGTGGCCGAGGACGAAGTGGCGCAGCACTGGCCGATGCAGTCGATGTGCTATGCCTTCGGCTCCGCGACCAAGAAGTTCTTCGCGAAAGACAGCGAACAACCGCTTTCAACCCCGGAGGACAAGCCTTTTGCCTGGATCAAGGGCGATCATCTCGGCGGACGTTCGGTGATGTGGGGTCGGCAAACCTATCGCATGTCGGAGATGGACCTGTCGGCCAACGCCAAGGACGGCCACGGGGTCGACTGGCCGATCCGCTATGCCGACCTGGCCCCGTGGTACGATCATGTCGAAACCTTCATCGGGGTTGCCGGATCGAAGGAGGGGTTGCCGCAGTTGCCTGATGGCCAGTTCCTGCCTGCCTTCGAGCTCAACGATGCCGAAAAACAGTTCAAGGCGGTGGTTGAGAGCAAGTTTCCCGGTCGCAAGGTGATCTCGGGCCGGGTCGCCAACCTGTCGGTCGCGCAGCCGCAGCACACCGAACTCGGCCGCACCAGTTGCCAGGCGCGGTCGATCTGCGAACGCGGTTGCCGCTTCGGGGCGATGCATTCCAGCCTCACCTCCTCGCTCCCCGCCGCCAAGCGTACCGGCAACCTGACGATCGTGACCGACGCGATCGTCCACTCGCTGGTCCAGGACCCCAAGACCGGAAAGATCACTGCGGTCAAGGTTATCGACGCCAAGACCAACGAGGGGCGGACCTACACTGCGAAGGTGTTCTTCCTCAACGCCTCGACGCTCGGCACCGCGCAGATCCTGCTCAATTCGGCGAACGAAGCGAATCCGCGCGGGCTGGCCAACGGATCGGATCAGGTCGGGCGCAACATCATGGATCACATGTATGGTCTTGCCACGGTGGCGATGTTCCCGGGACCGGAGGATTCCTATTACCACGGCCGCCGTCCGACCGGCATCTACATCCCGCGTTTCCGCAATGTGACCGAGGAGGGCGCGGGTTATGTGCGCGGCTATGGTTACCAGGGCGGGGTGTTCCGCGCCCCGTGGAAAGCCGCTGCGTTGCAGCCGGGCGTGGTCGGTGCCGAGGTGAAGGTCCGGGCACACACCCTGGGGCCGTGGATCGGGGTGGTTGCGGGGTTCGGCGAAGTGCTGCCCAACCCGGACAACCGCATGACGCTCCACGCCAGCAGGAAGGACAAGTGGGGAATCCCGATCCCCCACGTCGATTATGCGATCGGTCCCAACGAAAAGACCATGATCAAGCAGATTCTCGACGATGGCCGCGCGATGCTCGAGGCGGCCGGCGGCAAGGTGATCAAGCAGGCTGACGAAGCCGCCATGCCTGGCCTTGGCATCCACGAGATGGGCACGGCGCGGATGGGCCTCGATCCCCGGACCTCGGTGCTCAACGCGCACAACCAGGCGCACGAGGTGGCCAACCTGTTCATCACCGACGGCGCGGCCATGGCCTCGTCCGGATGCCAGAACCCGTCGTTGACCTACATGGCGCTTTCGGCCCGGGCCGCCGATCACGCGGTGCAATTGCTCAAGGAAGGGACGCTTTAGGATGCTGCGCTATGTCTCGCTGACGCTGGCCGTGCTGGGCGCGGCGCTGCTCGCGGTGGCGCCTGCCAAAAGCAGGCCACAGCCGCTGCTCGATTGCCCATTGCGCGACGCGCCCTATTCGGTCGGTTCGCCGCTGGTCGACGTGCTGCTCAACCCGCAGGCGCGCAAGCTGACCGAAGCGGCGACCGCGCAGGACTTTTCCAAGCTACCTCCGATATTTATCGGAACCAAACCACCAACCTTCGCGGCAATCCTGACGATCAAGGAGGCCGCCGCGATTGGCGGAGCAGACCTCAAGGGCTTGCCCGCGCTCGACGCACAACTGCGGGCACTGCCGGTGACCCGCGCCGACAAGATCGCCCGTTGCTCCCGCTATGACGATGACCGCCCGGTGTTCAAGCTGCCCAAGGGCAAGGTTCACCTGCTGCTGTTCGAGAAGATCAACGGCTTCCGCGACGTACCTTCGGTTACCGCCGCCCACGCCGCGCTGGTCGACATGGCCCGGCGCAAGGGCTGGGCGCTGGTTGCCACCGACAAGGCCGGGGTATTCCACCCGGCCACGCTGGCGCAGTTCGACGCGGTGATCTGGAACAACATTTCGGGCGACGTGCTGACCCTGACCCAGCGCAACGCCTTCCAGCACTATCTGTCCCAGGGCGGTGGCTTTGTCGGGGTTCACGGCAGCGCGGGCGATCCGGTCTATTTCTGGGACTGGTATCCCGATGTGCTGATCGGCGCGCGCTTTGCCGGACACCCGATGAACCCGCAGTTCCAGGAAGCGCGAATTGCGGTCGATTCCCGCCATCCGCTCGCCAAGGGGCTGCCGACCGAATGGCGGATGACTGACGAGTGGTATTCGTTCAAGACCAACCCGCGCGCCACCGGGGCACGGGTGCTGCTGACCCTCGATGAAAGCACTTACACCCGCAAGGGACGGTTTGGTGAACCGCTCGACATGGGCGCGGACCACCCGCTCGCCTGGACCCGGTGTATCGGCAATGGGCGCGCGTTCTACTCTGCGATCGGGCACCTGCCAGAAACCTACAGCCAGCCGCAGGCGGTGCGGGTTCTGGAGAATGCGGTTCGCTGGGCAGCATCGCGTCAACACTGTCGATAGGTACGTAGCGTCGAAGGCAATCTTGCTTTGACAATCTACGCTAACCACACGGGGGCGGTCAGCCCATTCCGAAGATAATGTCAATTGAATTGACAGCTATGTAGATGCATCTAAGGTGGCGACGACAACGTCGGCACCCAGCCCGGCGTCGGGAGTGAGAGGCCGGTCGGTGCTGCGTGGACGCAACATCTTGCTGACGGGTGCATCGTCAGGGGTCGGACGACACCTGGCGATCATGCTGGCAGCGCAAGGCGCCAGCATGATCTGCTGCGCGCGGCGCGCAAGCGATCTGGCCTCGCTTGTCGCACAGATCGAGGATGCGGGCGGCAAGGCCGTGGCACAGGTTTGCGATGTCACCGACGCGGCCTCGATCGTCGCGGACTGGTTCGCGACCGATGCCGGCAAGGCGCAGGTCGGCACCTTGCCGCGCAAGCGACTGATGCCGGTTGCGGACCTTGATCCAGCCGTGCTGTTCCTGCTTTCGGCGCAGTCACGATCCGTTTCCGGCAGCGAACTGACGGTCGACGATACCCAATCCCTGGCGTAACCTGAAAGGAGCGCAGCCCATGGCAGACACCATCCAACCCCGCCCGATCCTGGGGGTGCATCACGCGGCCTATCGCTGCCGGGACGCGCAGCAGACCATCTGGTTCTACAGCGATGTCCTGGGCCTGGTCGACCGGACCGGCATCGTGCTCGAAGAAGTCACCGGAACCGGCGAACACGATCCCTACCTCCACCTGTTCTTCCAGATGGGCAACGGCGAATACCTCGCCTTTTTCGACGCGCCCGGTTCGGCCGATCCCGACTGGTTCAAGCGCAAGGAAAGCTTCGACATGCACTGGGCGTTCGAAGTGGCATCAGAGGACGACCTGCTCGCCATGCAGGAGCGGATCAACAGCTTCGGGATCAGCGCGGTTGGCCCGATCGATCACGGTTTCGTCAAGTCGATCTACATGTACGATCCGAACGGGATACAGGTGGAACTGACCTTCCGGGTCAGGGACCACGATGCGATACTGGCGGCTGAAGCGGCGAAACTGGACGCCGAGCTGGATACCTGGACCGCACGGACCCGTCCCGCCAAGATCGCCAAGTTCGGGGTCGAGGCGCTCGATCGCCGCAGCCGTCACTCCACGGCAGCCTGAAGGAACATCCCGGTGAACTACGAACGTATTCCCTATCTGGTGCTGTTCAGCGAAAAGAGCGCCTTCAAGGATACCTATGGTGGCGAAATCGGTCGGGTCGCGGTGGAATGCTTCCACCTCAAACCCGAAGTGCCGAGCGACAGCGTGGTGATCTTCTCGCATCCGATCGGCGGCGGCGCCTACCTGCCGCTGGTCGGTCAGCTAGCGAAGCTGGGCGTGCCCACGATCTACTGCAACCCGCGCTACCGCGGCAACGACACCGCGCTGATCATGGAGCGCGCGGCGATGGATCTGGGCGCCTGCGTCCGCGACGCCAAGGAACGGCTCGGCTACAAGAAGGTCTATCTCGGCGGTTGGTCGGGAGGCGGTTCGCTGTCGCTGTTCTACCAGGCCGAAGCGCAGGACCCGCGGGTGACCCACACCCCGGCGGGCGATCCCTATGACCTGACCGCGGCCGGTTTCATCCCTGCCGATGGGGTGATGCTGCTCGCCGCCCACCTTTCGCGCAACCTGACGCTGACCGAGTGGATGGACCCCTCGATCGAGGACGAAAGCCGCCCGTGGGACCGCAACCCCGAGTGGAACATCTACGCGGAGGACGGGCCCAAGCCGCCGTTCTCCGCCGAGTTCGTCGCCGAGTTCCGCGAGCGCCAGATCGCCCGCAACCGGCGGATCACCAATTGGGTCAAGGAGCAACTGGCCGAGCTCAAGGCCAAGGGGCTTGAGAACCACGAACGCTGCTTCACCGTCCAGGGCACGATGGCCGATCCGCGCTGGGTCGATCCGCTGGTCGATCCCAACGACCGCCAGCCGAACCATTGCATGCTGGGCGATCCCTTCGTGGTCAACGACGGCCCGGTCGGGCTTGCCCGGTTTACCACGCTGCGCTCGTGGCTGTCGCAGTGGTCCTATGACGACAGCAACGCCGATGGGCTCAAGTGCGCGGCCCGGATTTCCTGCCCAATGCTGGTGATCGAGAACAGCGCAGACGATGCCTGCACTCCCAGCCACGCGGCGCGCTTGATGGCGGCGGCGAAGCAGTGCACCATCGACCACAAGATGATCATGGGCGCCAACCACTATTACTTCGGCCAGCCAGAGGCGGTGCAGGAAGCGGCAGGAACCGTGCGCGACTGGATCGCCGGGCGAAGCTGAGCCATGACGCGCAGAATCGAATTCGTCGAGGTCGGCCCGCGCGACGGGTTGCAGAACGAGACGACCCTGATCTCGACGGCCGACAAGGTCGAGTTGATTCGCCGCGCGGCTGCTGCCGGGGCGGGGCGGATTGAGCTGACCAGCTTCGTCAACCCGCGCAAGGTTCCGCAAATGGCCGATGCGGAAGACGTCGTGGTGCAGGTCGGCGCGCTTGAAGGCGTGACCCGGATCGGGTTGGTGCTCAACGAGCGTGGGGCGGAGCGAGCGCTGGCCTGCGGGCTCGACCAGCTCGGCGCGGTGGCGGTTGCCTCCGATGCGTTCGGAATTCGCAACCAGGGGCAGACTTCGGAGCAGTCGGTCGAGGTCTCCGAACGGATCATCGCCATGGCAAGAGCTGTGGGCAAGACCGCGCAGGTGACCATCGCGGTTGCGTTTGGCTGTCCGTTCGGCGGTGACGTCGATCCCGCGCACGTTGTTGCCATGGCCGCGCGACTAGCCAAGGCTGGCCCGGTCGAGATCGCGCTGGCCGATACGATCGGGGTGGCGGTGCCCCCGCAGGTCAGTGCGCTGGTTGCTGCTGTGCGCGAAGTGATCGCGCCGCTACCGGTGCGGGTCCACTTCCACAACACCCGCGGCACCGGGATCGCTAACGTCTGGGCCGCGGTCGAAGCTGGGGCCAGCGTGGTCGACGGCTCGATCGGCGGGCTTGGCGGCTGCCCCTTCGCTCCGGGCGCGGCGGGCAATGTGGCAAGCGAGGATGTCGCCTGGATGCTGGAGCGATCGGGCGTTGAAACCGGGCTTGATCTTGGCAAGTTGATCGAGGCGAGCCGCTGGCTGGGCAAGGTGATGGACAAGGAGATGCCCTCGATGCTGGCGAAGGTCGGCCAGAAATGAGCGAGAACGACGGCGCGCTGAAAGGCATCAGGGTCGTTGAACTCGGCCAGCTTATCGCGGGGCCGTTCTGCGGGCAGTTGCTGGGCGACATGGGCGCCGACGTGGTCAAGATCGAGCCGCCTGGGCCGGGCGATCCGATGCGGACCTGGGGCAACGGCGAGCACAAGGTCTGGTGGCAAGTGATCGGGCGCAACAAGCGCTCTGTCACCGCCAACTTGCGCGTCGCTGAAGGGCAGGAACTGGCCCGCCGCCTCCTCGCCGAAGCCGACATCATGATCGAGAACTTCAAGCCCGGCACGGTTGAGAAGTGGGGGCTTGGCCCGGCCGACCTGCACGCGATCAACCCCCGACTGATCGTGGTGCGGATGAGCGGCTATGGCCAGACCGGGCCCTATTCGACCCGCGCCGGTTATGGCGGGATCGGCGAGGCGATGGGCGGGTGGCGCGCGATCGTCGGTGACGCCGATCGTCCGCCGAGCCGGATGGGGGTTTCGATCGGTGATACCCTGGCGGCGACCTATGGCTGCATGGGCGCGCTCGCCGCGCTTCACGCCCGCGAGGTCAGCGGCAAGGGCCAGGTGGTCGATTCCGCGCTCTACGAGGCGGTGCTGCAGGTGATGGAAAGCCTGGTCCCCGAATACGACCTGATGGGACTGGTGCGGCAGCGCTCCGGCTCGATCCTGCCCGGCATCGCGCCGAGCAACGTCTATTCCTGCAAGGACGGCGAATACATGATCGGCGGCAACGGAGACACGGTGTTCGCGCGGCTGGCCGAAGCGATGGGCCAGCCCGAACTGGCGAGCGATCCGCGCTATGCCACCCACGTCGCGCGGGGCGAGCGCCAGGCCGAACTGGACCAGCTTATCAACCAGTGGACCCGGACCCTGACCGTCGAGGAGCTGGAAGCGCTGATGATCGCCCACTCGGTTCCTGCGGGGCGGGTTTATACCGGCAAGGAGATGCTGGCCGATCCGCACTTTGCCGCGCGCCAGGCGATCGCCAGCATTGAGCATCCGGTCCATGGCTCGCTGAAAATGCAGGCGCCCATGCCCAAGCTGTCGGACACGCCTTCCGCGATCCGCCGCCGGGCGCCGCTGGTTCCGGGCGAGCACAACGCCGAGGTCTATGGCGAGTTGCTCGCGCTCGATGCGCTGGCGCTGGAGGACCTGGCCGCGCGCGGCGTGATCTGACCGGTCCTCGCCATTGACGAACCCGGAAAATAGGCAATTTATCTGACAATATTTGGCGGCTGTGTCTAGCTCGCCGGAAGAGAATGCCCGATGAGACCGCAGCGGCGCTGCGTGGAGGCTGGATACATTCGCAGGATGTCGGCTTCATGGATGAGGATGGCTTCATCACCATCACCGACCGGATGAAGGACATGATCGTGCCCGGCGCAGAGAACATTTATTCGATCGAGGCGGAGAACGCCCTAAGCCTCCACCCCGAAGTCCGCGAATGCGCGGTGATCGGAGTGCCTGACGAACACTGGGGCGAGCGGGTCCACGCGATCGTTGTGCCGGTGGCTGGCGCGGTTACCAGCCCGGAGGCAATGCTGGATCACCTCCACGAACGGCTGGCGCGCTACAAGTGCCCCAAGAGCTGGGAACTGCGGACCCAGCCGCTACCGCGCAGCCCGGCGGGAAAAGTGCTCAAGGCCGAACTGCGCAAGCCCCATTGGGAAGGGCAGCCCAGCTCGGTTGGGACTTAAACGTTCTGCGACAGCGCTTCGGCTTCGAAATCGATGGGTTCGCCCCAGTCTAGCCCGCAGGCGCCGATCATTCCGGCAAGCTGGGGTTGCCCGATCCGCTCGGCCAGCCGCTTGGTCATAAGGGCCACCGCAGCCTGTGCGTCGCGACGCATCGGCTCGCCGATATCGGTCAGCACGACGATCTTGGTGCGCTTGTCGGCCGGATCGTCGGTGAAGCGGATCATGTCCAGTTCGGCGATCTGTGCCAGGGTGACGTGCACCGCCTGGCGGCTGATCCCGAGGCTGCGGGCGATCTCGACCGGGCGGGTCAGGCCGATGGTAATGCTCATCATCACCATCGATTGGGAATGGGTCAGGGTTGGCCAGCCGCGCGAGCGCAGGTAGCTTTGCAGGCCGGAATCGAACCAGTAGAATCCCTGGAGCAGTGAAACGATCAGGTAGGGTGATTGCATTGCCTGTTCCGCAAGGCGGGGGCACATGCTGCCGCGCCGAGTTGGTCTTGGGATAACCCAAGAATTTCCCAATCGCCAGCCCTGCGAAGGCCAATCAGGCGGTGCGGAAAATTTGTCGTGGAAATTGACGATTCCCGGTAATCGGTTTGCAGTCCAATTCAGGGAGAAACTGGCGAATGCCGCGCGCAGGCTGTCGGACTGGGCCTTGCCCAGCGTCGTCTCAAGTTCGCCTTCAAGATCACGGAGGATGCGCTGCACATCCTCGCGGATCCCGGCCCCGCTCGGCGCGAACCGGACCAGTTGGGCGCGCCGGTCATCTGGATCGGGCACAATCTCGATCATGCCGGAACGGGCCATTTCCGCGAGTAGCTGGCTCATAGCCTGGCGCGAAACCCCCATGTATTCGGCGATCCGCGAGGCGCGCGTGGTGCCATTGGCAATATGGTTGAAAACCAGCGATTGCGACCGCGACACCGCCCCCCAGCCGCGTCGCAACAGTCGCGCACCCAACTGTTCGTCGAACCACAGATAGACCTCCAAGACTTGTCGACGGCTGTGAAGGATCACGGCGACGATGGTGCGCACGAAGGCTCTTTAGACGACCGCGATGCGGAGGACATCTACGACTTCGCGTTCGCATTGCTCGACCGGCTTTATTCTCAGCCAGCAAGGCTGGCTGCTGCAATCGAGCGCA
>JAGWUU010000373.1 GCA_028868335.1 Sphingomonadales bacterium
GAGCCTGACGCCGGACGTGCTGCTGCGCACGCTGGACCTGCTCAACCCCGCCCGCGAGGCCGGCCGGATCACCCTGATCAGCCGCTTCGGGCACGACAAGGTGGAGGCGGGCCTGGCCCCGCTGGTCCGCGCCGTCGCGCGCGAAGGCCATTCGGTGGTGTGGTCTTGCGATCCGATGCACGGCAACGTGATCAAGGCGGAAAGCGGGTACAAGACCCGCCCGTTCGACCGCATCCTGCGCGAAGTGCGCGGCTTCTTCGCCGTTCACCGCGCCGAAGGCACGCACGCCGGCGGCATCCACATCGAGATGACCGGGCAGGACGTGACCGAATGCGTTGGCGGAGCGGTGGCGATTTCGGACGCGGCGCTGGCTGATCGCTATCACACCCATTGCGATCCGCGTTTGAACGCGGCGCAGTCGATCGAACTGGCGTTCCTGCTCGCGGACATGCTCAACCAGGAAGCGGTGGATCGCGCCCAGCGCGCGGCGTGATCCAGCGCCAGCTTCTCGGCACGGCGCAAGTTCCCGGAGGCGAGGAGTTGAAGCTCTTCGCCCACGATCGCGATTTCATGATCGTGCTGGGTCACAACGAACTGATGTCCACGCGGATGCGCGGTTCGGAAGAGGCGCTCGCCAACCTGACGCTCGATCGCCTGAAGGGCCGCCCAGCGCCGAACCTGCTGGTCGGCGGATACGGCATGGGGTTCACCCTGCGCGCCGCTCTCGCCCGGATGGCGCAAGACGGCCGCGTTACCGTCGCCGAGTTGGTTCCCGAGATCATCGAATGGGCTCGCGGCCCGATGGTGGGGGTGGCCGAGGGTTGCCTTGAAGATCCGCGCGTCACTCTGCGCATGGACGATGTCGCAGAGGTGATGCTGCTCGCCCCGGAGCCGTTCGACGCGATCCTGCTCGATGTCGATAACGGCCCTGACGGACTGGTGCGGGCCGACAACAACCGGATCTATTCCAAGAGCGGTCTCCATAACGCCCGTCGCGCGCTGAAACCCGGCGGTGTGCTGGCGATCTGGTCGGCGGCACCAGACCGTGCCTTCACCCGGCGATTGGAAAGCGTCGGCTTCGCGGTGGAGGAGGTTGAAGTGCGCGCGCGCGTAGGCAAATCCGGCAAGGGCAAGGGGCCGCGCCACGTCATCTGGTTTGCACGCGTTGTCTGATCGGTTCACCCGGACAACAGGCGCGGCATTTTTGCCATAGTTCTGAAACAATCGACGGGCGGGGGTTGCCGTGTTCCGTTCCCGTGTTAGCCACTCCCCATCAAGCAAAAATTGCTGATGTCTCTGGCCGCTTCAAGCGGTCGAAACAGATGAGGGAACTCCATGAAGAAAATTGGACACCAGCTTCTCGCCGGTGCGGCAATCGCCGTGACCGCCGCGTCGTGGTCAACGGGCGCCTATGCGCAATCGACCCCCAGCGGCGATACCACAGCCAGCGACGGTACAAACCCGAACGAAATCGTCGTCACCGGTTCGCGCATCCGCCGCGATCCGCTCAACGATGCGTCCCCGGTGGTGCGGATCGACAGCAACGCGATCGGCCAGACCGGTCTGTCCTCGCTGGCCGACGTGTTGCAGCGCCTGCCCGGTTCGGCCGGTGGCCTCAACACCCGCTTCAACAACAGCGGCAACCTGGGCAATCCGCCTGACGGCGGCGGCGTCGGCGCCGGTTCGTCGACCATCGACCTGCGCTATCTCGGCGCCAAGCGTACCCTCGTCCTTGTTGACGGGCTGCGCTATGTCAGTGGCGCATCGGCCAGCGGCATTCCCAATGCCGTCGACCTCAACTCGCTTCCCGAAGGCATGATCGACCGGGTCGAGGTGCTGCAATCGGGCGCGTCGCCGCTCTACGGTTCGGATGCCATCGCGGGCGTGGTGAACATCATCACCAACTCCAAGCAGAAGGGTTTCCGCGCTTCG
>JAGWUU010000374.1 GCA_028868335.1 Sphingomonadales bacterium
GTCCGATTCCCAATAGAGATCGTGATAGACCAGATGGGTGAAGATCACGTCGACGCTGCCCGGCGCAAGGGTCAACGCCTGCCCCGGCGCAACCAGCGGGAACACGTTGGGATGGCTTGCCACCAGCTTGTCCCAATAGTCCTTCTCGTAGAAGTTGGGCTGCGTCATGGCATAGACCCGGCCCTTCGGCCCGACCACGCGCGAGATCAGTTCGGTGTAATAGCCGCCGCCAGCCTGATAGTCAGCTACCACGTCGCCGCGCTTTATCCCGGCGAAGTCAAGCATGTCGGCCGGCATGCGCCCTTCGTCGAGAGCCCGGTTCTTGTCGACGCGCGCCTTGTCAGCGATTGCCGTCGCATAGCCGGACGGCTTGGCAGCCAGCGGCGGCGCGGCAAGCAAGGTCATCGCGGTGGCAAGCAGGACGGCGTGGCGCAGGCGGTTCATGGCAGTTCTCCCACTGGTATCCGGCAGGAGGCTAGCGCAGGATTCCGGACGCGCGAAGGTCAATCGACAAAGCGCCGACTCCGTCCCCTCAATGCGCGAGCAGCAACGGCGGCGAGGTGGCTTCCTGCAGGAAATAGCGTGACACGCCGCCGAACAGGAACTCGCGCACCCGGCTGTGACCATAGGCGCCCATCACCAGCAACTGGGCCTTGCAGGACTGGACCGTCGCCGCCAGCGTCTCCTCGACCGTGGCGCCCTTGTTCACCTCCACCAGTTCGGCGCTGATCCCGTGGCGCGAAAGATACCGCAACGCCTCGGTGGCGGGGAAGTCGGTACTCTTTTCGGTGAGGACCGTAATCACCCGGACCGCCGCGCAACCCTTGAGCAGCGGCACCGCACTGCGCAGCGCATAGGCGGCCTCGAGGCCGCCGTCCCAGGCGACGCAGGCCGAGGCCAGCGGAAATTCAAGCGCTGCCCGCCCCGGCAAGACCAGCACCGGGCACCGCGCCTCCAGCGGCAGATCGCCGGCAAAGCCGCAATCGCGGGACACGATGGCGAGGTCGGCCAGCCGGGCGGCATTGGCCATCGCCTCGATCGGCTGGGTTTCATAAAGCGCAACGTCGAACGGAACGTCATCCTTGCTGAGCCGCCCGGCGAACGCCGCCGCCAAGGCATCGTCCTCGGCCAGCGCCGTCTCGAACGCCTCGCGCGCGACGTAGGTGCCGCCATAAGGATCGACCGTGACGAAGCGATCGACCGGGGTGTCGATCAGCACGGTAAGATGTCCGCCATGAATCCGGGCAATGCCCATCGCGGTATCGAGCCTGGATGCCATTCCGGCATCGCGGCCAGCCTGAACGAGAATGGAGCGCATCGCGGTTCTCCTTTACGCGGGGACTGTGGGCCGGACGGGCGGTCCTGTCCATGACCTGAGTCAACTCGCTTGCCGTCGGCCCGACCATCGGCCACGGACGGTGCAGGGTAACACTTGAGGGGATTCGCGTGAACCAGCGCCGTTTCGAAGCCGTCATTTTCGATTTCGGCGGGGTGATCACCGCTTCCCCGTTCGAGGCGTTCAACCGGCTTGAGGCGGAACGCGGCCTGCCGCGCGATTTCATCCGCCGGGTCAACGCTGCCGATCCCGACGCCAACGCCTGGGCCCTGTTCGAACGCGCCGAGATCGACGCCGCCACTTTCGACGCGAGATTTACCGAGGAAGCGCGGGCGCTGGGCCATGACCTTGACGGCGCATCGGTGCTGGCGGTGCTGTCCGGCTCGATCCGCCCGGCAATGGTCGCCGCGCTCGACCGGCTGGCGCAGGAGGGCTATCGGCTTGGCTGCATCACCAACAACGTCCCTGCCGGGCACGGCGCGGGCATGGCGCGCAGCGGCGACAAGGCCGATGCCTATGAACAGGTCTTTGCGCGGTTCGAACACGTGATCGAAAGCAGCAAGGCCGGGGTGCGCAAGCCCGATCCGCGGATCTA
>JAGWUU010000375.1 GCA_028868335.1 Sphingomonadales bacterium
AGCTCTGTCCGGATGGACTGCCCTATGCGCGAACCATTGCGGCGCTTTTCGATCCCTATCGCCAGGATTCGTTGCGCCGGTTCAGTTCGGCGGTCTGAACAAGCCCCACCCGCACAAAAAAGGCGAGCGGCCATCACGAGGTGGGCCGCTCCAGGTGGGGAGAACTGGTTCAAAAGGCGTATCGCGTTGCTATGCTTCTCCGGCAGCCCTTGACGCGGCCCTGACGGTTCGCGTCGTTGGTGAAACATTGCTCCGTCACGGACGGCGAATCCTTGACCGCGATCAAATATGTGCAATCAATTTCATCTTGATAATGTCGCGCGTCTGGACTTGACCGCGCGATCTCCGCAGGGTTTAAGCGTGCGATTAAATCGCGTCTGGTGGAGGCTGGCTATGGAACTGAGGCTTGATGGGCGGATTGCCCTTATCACCGGGGCCTCCTCGGGCTTTGGAGCACACTTCGCCCGGCTGCTGGTGCGCGAAGGTGCAAGGGTGGTAATCGGCGCTCGCCGGACCGACCGGATTGCCGCTCTGGCGGATGAGTTGGGCGATGCCGCACTTGCCGTTGCGATGGACGTCAATGACGAGGCCTCGATCATCGCAGCCTATGACGCGGCCGAGGCACGCTTCGGCACGGTGGATACGGTGATCGCCAACGCCGGCATCGCGGTCGGCGGACGCTCAACCGAGTTGCCCGCGAGCGACGTCGCCACCGTGGTCGCAACAAACTTCACCGGCCTCTACCTCACCGCGCGCGAAGGGGCGAAGCGGATGATCTCGGCGGGCTTCCGCGATAGCGAGCGTGGCCGGATCGTCCTGATCGGCTCGATCACTGCGGAACTGACCGGGCAGGGCGAGAGCGCTTACGCCGCGATCAAGGCCGGGGTCGCTCACCTCGGCCGACAGTTCGCGCGCGAATGGGTGCGGCAGGGGGTCAACGTCAACACCATTCAGCCCGGTTACATTCAGACCGAAATCGCCGGGGATTGGTTCCAGACTGAGGGCGGCGCGCGGCAGGTGGCCGCGTTCCATCGCCATCGCCTGTGCCCGATCGATGCGCTGGACGCGCCTCTGGTGTTCCTTTGCTCCGATGCCTCGCGTTACATTACCGGATCGACCATCACGGTCGATGACGGGCAGGTGCTTTGATGGATGACAATACTCCGGTTATCATCGGCGTCGGCCAGTATTCGGAACGGGTCGGGGAGCCCGGCTATGCCGAACTGAGCCACATGGACCTTGCCGGGGCGGCTCTAAACGCCGCCTTTGCCGACGCGCGGGCGAAGCGCAAGTTGGGACCGGCGCTTGATACCCTTGCGGCGGTGCGGCAGTTTGAACTTTCCGCCACGCGCTATTCTGCGCCCTTTGGTCATTCCAACAATGTGCCGCGCTCGATCGCGCGGCGGGCCGGGGCGAATCCCGCACGGGCTATCCTTGAGGTGGTCGGAGGCCAAAGCCCGCAGCGACTAGTCGGCGAACTGGCCAGCGAGATTGCGGCGGGCCGATCGAAGCTGGCGGCGATCGTCGGGGCGGAGGCGATCTCGACCATGCGTTCGCTGCTGACGCGGGGTGAGACGCGCGACTGGTCTGAAACGCGGCGCGGTACACTGGAGGATCGCGGAACGGGTTACGAAGGCGTACTCGATCGGACGGCATTGAAGCACGGTGTGGCGGCACCAATCAGCGCCTACCCGCTGGCCGAGAATGTCCGGCGCGAGCGGTTGGGACTGTCGTTGCAGGACTACCGCGTCGAGATTGGCAAGCTGTTCGCGCCGTTCACCGAGGTCGCCGCGCGCAACCCGCACAGCGCAGCGCCGACGGTCTGCACGGTCGAGGAACTGGCGACTCTCACTGAACGCAATCGGCTGGTCGCCGAACCCTATGGTCGGCTGGTGGTAGCGCGTGATCAGGTCAACCAGGGCGCGGCAA
>JAGWUU010000376.1 GCA_028868335.1 Sphingomonadales bacterium
GTCATGGCGCTACCGAGTGAAGGTCACTTCGGGCGTAAACGAGGTCGAACCGAGGGTGCCGGCTGCGTAGCCGGCAGCGCTCAGGGTGGGGAAGAGGCCGTTGGGGATGTGGAATGGCAGGATTTGGTCTGCGAATAGCGACCAAGGATTTGTGCCAATGGCCTGCGCTTCAGCACTTGTAAGTCCGCGAGCTAGAAAAGCACCTGTATAGACGGAGCCGGGCCAGAAGTATGTTGTGAGGTTGTCGAAACTGCAGATCGCTAACGCTGACCCGCTAGAGAGCGACGCACTGTCGGCTACGGGTCCCGCAACAGGCGCACCATCGACATAGATGTACTTGTTGCCGCCAATCCGCGTCGCAATGATGCAGTGCGGATTCGCGTCTATCGTTCCGCCGGTTAGATTCGACGGGCCTGTCGAAAACGTCCACGTAGAACCGGACGTGCCCAGCCACCAAGCGGAATCGGGTGACGAACCGTTGTATCTTCCTATTGCTACGTACGTGCCGGACGCCGCGCCATCAATTAGAGCAATGGCAGAGAAGTCACCAGTACCGACATCGAGTTCAGGATATGTGCAAATTCTGTAGGTAATCCCGGAGACTGCTTTCAGTCCGACGCCTGGGACGCTAGGGACAGAAGTGCCGCCCGCTGCGGTCCACCCGACTGCCTGCTGGCCTCGTACTGCCTCTGCCGGAGCGGCGGCGTTAATTGCCGCAACAAGCCCGCGAATGCGCGGATTCGCACGAACGAAGCCTTGCGGCTGCCGACCCTGTGCTGCATCCGGCCAGATGTACTGGCCTAGATCAATCGCCCCCACAATTTAGGTACCCGGCGACCAGCACTGCGCCTTGAGCACCGCGCCAACCGGAATGGCCTGCCCGGTGGCGTTGTTGTAGAGGTAGTAGTCCGTCTTGCGCTTGAGCGATACCGAATTGAGTGTGAGCACCACGGCGGTCGTCGTGTTGCTGGCGGCAAACTGCGGCGAGAACGTGCCTTCGACGCGGCCGAGCAGTGTCGCGCTGGGCGCCGGCGGTGTCGTCGCCGTGCCGATCACGCCATAGTCAACCGCGATGAGCTGGACCGATCCGGCGACCGGAGCCGTGCCAAAAGTGAACTGCAGCTCGAAATCGACCAACAGCGCCTTGTTCGTCGTGTTGTCGATGGTGAGCTTGTCGGCCGAGGTGGCGTAGGCTCCGCTGGCGATGGCGTTCGCTGTGGTCAGCGAGAGCGCGGTGCCGATGTCGTTGCGAAGGATGTTCGCCATATCAGGCTCCGTTCAGCGCCGCGCTGATTTCGGTGTAGGTGATCGGGTTCGGCGTCTTTGCCATCGCCACCAGCGCCGCTTCTTGCGCCGAGTTGATCGCGCCGGCCGTGACCCACGCGCCGAGCATCGCCAGATTGCCCTGACCCATCGCGCTCGAACTCAGGTCGAGATCAGTTTTGTTGGCGATGATGTCGAGCATCGCCAGGGCCGAGGAACGCAACGTGGCGTAGTACGGACTCGCGCTTGAGTGCGCCGCATCCTCGATAACCGCGCGCATGCCGGTACTGGCCGCCCAGCCGAGGAAGCTGCTGATCGGCACCATGCCCTGCACGGTCAGGCCCGGCGACAGGTACGCGGCGACCGCCGCATCGTTGCGCGCTGTGACGAGTGGCGTCAGGTCCGTGACCTGCTGCGCGCTGAACGTGCCGCCGCCGTGCGCGGTGTAGACCGCCTGTAGTGCGGCTTGCTGGGTTGGTGTCATTCGTCAATCTCCGGTGATCTGTGTCTCGACGCGAGCGCCCTGTTCTTCAGCCGCCCAGGCCCTCGCGCAGTGGTCGCGCTGGATCAGCGACAGGACAGCGCAGACGGGGCGGCAGAGCTTGCACAGGCCCTTCTCGATGTCGCGGCCCATGCGAGCGCTCAGGGACAT
>JAGWUU010000108.1 GCA_028868335.1 Sphingomonadales bacterium
ACAAGCGGCGGGATCGATCAGGTTGGTCCCGGTGAATACCGTGCTGGAACGCCCGTTGAACAACTGGTTGAAGCTCGGCACGCGGAACGCGGTGTTGTACGATGCGCGGAACATCAGGCCGTTCATCGGAATGAATTTGGCGGTGAACTTGGGATTGGTGGTCGATCCAAAGCCGCTGTAATCATCGATCCGTGCAGCGGCGGTGAGTTCCAGTTGCCTGACGATCGGGAGTGAAATCTCGGCATAGGCTGATTTGACCTCGCGCGAGACGCCGGCAATATTGTTGGCATTGTCGGTCGGCGCGGCGAACACCGTGGTCAGATTACCGAAGAAATTGTACTTCTCCTTGCGGTAGTCGACACCCGCGGCAAGCTGTGAATCTCCACCGGGAAGCGCGAGCAGGCGCCCTGCGACCGACCCGTCCGCCTGAAAAACAGAGTACTTTCCGTTATATACCATCTCGCCCCGAGCCGATGCTCCGGCGAGCAGGTCCAATGCCGCCTGCGACTGGGTCTGGCCCGGCAGAAGGAACGGATTGATGACCCCCGTATTCAAAGCCGCAATCAACTTGGAGGTGTAATAGAAGCCTCCGCCCAGCACCGAATTGGACCGGCTGTCGGCATAGGATACGCCGGCGTGATAGTCCCACCCGTCGAACAACGGTCCTTCCGCTGAGCCGCCGACGCGGAAGGTCCTGGTCTTGGTTTCGACCTCGCGCGGGCCGCATTCAAGGCAACGCCAGCGATAGGCAATCGGGGTGCCACGCGGGCCCAGTGTCGGGAACGCCACTATCAGGCGATTATAGACCATGTCGTACGTTGCATCATTGACCCCAACGATGCGCTGATAGGTGTACTTCTGCGTCGTGGTGTTCGGAGTCACCTGGATTTCCGAATAGACCTTGTGCGCCTGGGCGTCGGACCCGGTGATTTCGAGGGCCAGTTCGTGCGAGCCAAGCCGCGCGACGGCGCGTCCCAGATAGGTCAGGGTATTCTGCTGCTGTTGCAGATAAGCGCTCTTGGCGCTGTCGAAAGCGCAGGCGTAACGGAAGTTGGGAATGTTCCACGCCTGCCAGTCATAGGCGCCCTGCCCCGCGATGGCGCTGCAACCTTCGCGCCCGGGCAAATTCATCACGTTGATCGCATCGACCCGCTGCGTCGTCGAGCCGGGCATGAACGGAGCCGTGGCCGACGAAGCAATAATGGTTCCGGCAAGCGGCACGATCGTCGCGAAGGGTGATCCGCGCGTTTCCGGGGCAAGGGCCCGGTCATACTGGAACAGGTTGACGAAACTGCGCTGGTCGCCACGCAGCGGCTTGGTCCAATTGTAACCGACTGCGGCCATCACGTTGAAGCCGTTGTCATCAAGATTGCCCCACCCGGCTATGCCGGACAGGCGATAGATGTTGCCACCGCCCTGTTCGGTAACGTCGGCAGAGCTTTGCAAGCCAAGGCCTGCGTAGTTCTTCTTGGTGATGTAGTTGATCACCCCGCCTACCGCGTCCGTGCCGTAGATCGCCGAGGCGCCATCCTTGAGAACCTCGATGCGATCGATCGCGGCGAAGGGAATCTGGTTTACATCGACCGCCGCGCCAGACAGGCCGTGGGCAGCGACACGCCGCCCGTTGAGCAACACCAGCGTACTTGCCGCACCCTGTCCGCGCAGGTTGGCAAAGGCCGCCCCGTTGGCCCCGCGATTGGCCGCCGCCGTGCTGATGACGTCGGTGTTCGACGCCAGGTTGTCTGCCCCGTTTCCATTGGAATTGAGGAACATGATCGCCTGCTCGGCGCTATTGATGCCCTCGCGGCTCAGGTCCTCGATCTTGATGATCTGAAGCGGCAGCGCGCTGTTGTTGGGATCCTGCTTGAGCCGCGATCCGGTAACGAGAATCTGGGTTTCGCCCTTGGTGTCATCGGCTGGCGTGCCGGGATTGGCGACCTCCTGGGCCATGGCCGGGGCGGTCAGCGCACCCAGCATGATCCCACCCGCCAAAACTGCACATCCAAGCCTGTAAATTGTCATGATCGCCCCCTGAAGCAATTGCCATTGCGGCATGCTCGGGCGAGATTATCAAAGCGAAAGACCTACGCCAGACCCGGGGCGAAGGTCAGCCATCAAATAGGACCGATGGTGTGGCCGGTGGGCAACTATTCCGCAGGCGGCAATCAGTTGGCAGCCGCTATAGCAAGCAGCACGGCATCCATGATCGGCACGGCATTTGCACCGTCGGGAACGTCGTTGGCGAAGAATGAAAAGACCAGTTCGCGTCCGCTCGCCGCCTGAAGATAGCCGGACAGAGCATTGCTGGCGTTGAGCGTACCGGTCTTGGCCCCCAGCTTGCCCTGCAAGGGCGTTCCGATAAAGCGGCGGTGCAGCGTGCCGTCGACTCCAGCGATCGGGAATGACGCGCGCCAGGTGGCGCCCCAGTCTTGCGCCTTGCCCCAGCGCAGCAATTCAACCGCGGCGCGCGGGGAGACGCGGTTGTAGGTCGACATGCCCGAGCCATCCGAAAAATCATATCCGGTGCGGACGATCCCGGCCTTTGCAAGAACGCCGCGCAGCACGGTCAGGCCCGCCTCAAGCGAACCTTCGGGTGCGGGAATTTGCTGAGAAATATCCTGCCCCGCCGTTTTGCCGAGGCGGCGCAGCAGTGCCTCTGCATGAAGGTTCTGGCTCGGCTTGTTGATCGCGGCCACCTCCTCCCCAAGCGGAGCAGGGATAAAGCTGATGGCAAAGGAGGCGGGCGGGGGAAATGGCGACGAATTGCGCGGATCGGGGGGTCGGGGCGGGCGATGGCGGACGACGACCTTGCCCGTCACCTGAACTCCCCGCGCGACCAGTCCTTGCCGTACAAGCCAGCCAGCGTATTCGGCCGGATCGTCGATGCCCAGCGTTTCGTGCCAGGCGGGAGCGTCGCGGAGAATCGTCCCATAAATACGCAGTTCGCGGCCGTTTACCGGGCGTTCTAGGGCCAGCCTGGTTTCACCCTTCGACACGGTCAGCGTCTCATTGCGGAGAGCAAAATAGGGCGACACCGTCACCACGGCGGGCTGCCCCGGCATTCCCGGAACGACGACCAGCGGCAGCACGTTGTCGTCGACGATCACGGCCGAAACGGCGGTGCCGGAATCGGTTCCGATGTTGTTCCAGCTTGCCCCCGGACTCCAACGCTGGTCGGCAAACGCGGTGTCGTCGGCGACGACATTGCCCACCCGGTGCGCCTTGTCGGCAATGGTAGTCAGCGATCCGTTAAGGCAGCGCTGAACGCAGTCAGGCGCCGTGGAAAGCGCCGCTCCTCCGCCGGTCAGAACCACGTCGGGCATTCCCCGCTTGCCCGGAGCAAGCATCAGCGTGGTCGTGCCTTGGGCATTGGCAGCAGCAGGATCACGGCCCATCACTTCCAGCGCGGCGGCCGTGGTGAACAGCTTGGTATTCGATGCAGGAATAAAGCGTTCATCTGCATTTACCGCAATAACTTCATTCCCGTTGTCATCTTCGACAAGCAGGCCGAACCGCGTACCGGCGGGTGCGCTGGCGAGTATCGCCTCAACCTGTTGGCGCAGCGCCTGCGACGGTTCGCCCAGCGCCGGCGTGGCCAGCATAAAGACAATGATTACGAAGGCTTTACGCGCCATCGACCGAACCTGCCCAGTCATCTAGCGCAGGTCCACGAGTTCGACCGCGGGCAGCGTCACCGCGCCCGGTTGTTCGGCCCAGTGCAATGTGTTGAGCACGCCACCGTTGGCGCGCAGGGCGTGAACCCTGGCGGGATTGACCTCACCAAACACCCATTCGACGGAATCGAGGTTTCCGATTGAAACTACTCCATCAGAAGGAAAATTTCCGTCAGGCGGACCATAGACTGCGGCAGCTCCCACGTTGATGTCGACTGCTGGCGACCAGGTTGCTGTCCCCACCGTCGGACTTTGCACGGCATAGCATTGGCCTTCAAGCGCGCGCGCCTGGGCCCCATGGCGCACGCGCCAATATCCGTGCGCGGTATCGGTGCAGGACGGGACCAGCACAACCTCCGCCCCGGCTTCGACAAGCGCCCTTGAAAGAAGAGGAAATTCACAGTCATAACAAATTGTTATGCCAATTTTTCCAAGTTCGGTATTAAAAAGACGTAACGGGCCGCCTGCGGATATTCCCCATTCCTCCCGCTCAAACCGGGTCATTATCAGCTTGTCCTGCACCCCGATCTTGCCCCCCGGCGCGAACAGCCGCGCGCGGTTGACGAAGGCACCGTTGTCACGCCGCACCGGCAGGCTGGCGGCGAGTATGTGGACTCCGAACTGTGCCGAAAGCGCTGAGTGAAGCGCGTCTATACGCGGCACCAATGCACCTAGGGCGCGCATCGACGCACCAAGATCGCCCATCGACGCAGCATCGAGCGAGGCAAGTTCCATTCCACCATATTCCGGAAACACCGCCAGCCTGGCACCCCCATCGACCGCCCGTTCGATCCAGTCGGTCAGCTTGGCTTCGTAGGCTCGCCAGTCGTCGAACCGATCTATCGGGTATTGGGCAGCGGCGACGATGAAGGCGCTCACAGGTCGCGCATCCAGAATTGCATCGGCTTGGCGCTTTCCCCTGCCTCCCCCTTCTCCTTCCAGACGAACTCTCCGGTCAGGCCGGGGACGGGAGCATAGCCCCGCTTGCGCCAGAACGAGTCGAGCGGAACGTAGCCCGCCGGGCGGGCGGGGTGATTTTCGGGGCGGACCACTGCGCAGAAGCTGGCCTTGCTTGCTCCCCAGGCGCGGGCTGCCGTTTCGCGCCGATCGAAGAAGGCGTGGCCGAGGCCCTGCCCGCGGTATTCGGACGCCAGCACGCTTTCACCGAAATAGAACACCGTGGCCGGGTCGATGCCGTGGCGAACGAACGGCATACGGATATAGTCATCCTGCGCCATCAGCGGCGAGGCCGTGGCCGCCCCGACAATCCGGGCATCGTCGATCGCCGCGACCAGCACTGCCTCTGGAGCGGCGGTAAATTCGGCAAGGTATTCGCGCTCATAATCCGCGCTGCCGTCGTAAAGGTATGGAAAGGCAGCAAACACCGCGATCCGCAACCGGGCCAGATCGTCCAGCGCGGCCCGCAGACCCGGCCCGGTCAGCGTTTCGACGCGAACGGTCAAGCACCCACCTGCGCACACCAGTCGGCAAGATTGTAATACACCGTTACCCGGTCGATCCGCCCGCCAGTGAGCGAGAAAAAGGCGCCCGCCGGGAGGACGTAGGTTTGCCCGTCAGCCTCGGGCAGTCCTTCATCGGTAGCAAGGTATTCGCCGTGCACGGTAAACTCCGCCGCGCAGCGCGCGCCGTCCTCGCTCGCCATCAGCACGACGCCTTCGAGCCGCTCGCGGTAACAGCGTTCCATGTGGGCGAGGAAGGCGCGAAACGCCGCCTTGCCGTGCTGGCTGCCGCCCTGGTTGATGTCGTGGACGACATTTTCGTCAAGGCAGTCAAGCATCCCCTGCCAGTCACCGGCATTGAACGCGGCGTAATAGCGGGTCAGCAGGGCAAGTGTCTGGGCACGGCTCATCGGCATCTCCTTGTTGCCGCCTTCCTAGACCGGCCCGGCCCGCGGCTCAATCGCCGTCAGCGGCTCGATTGCGCTGGCCCGCGTTTTGGCGTAAGGGCCCGCAAGAACGCCCCGGCCGCGCGAGTCTAGCCAGACTTGCCCAAGCCGGGGTGTGCCTTTTCAAGCCCAAGGAAGTACCAGATGTCCCGTCGCCGCCAGATCTACGAAGGCAAGGCCAAGATCCTCTACGAAGGTCCCGAACCGGGCACCCTGATCCAGTATTTCAAGGACGATGCGACCGCGTTCAACGCCCAGAAGAAGGGCACGATCAACGGCAAGGGCGTGATCAACAACCGCATCAGCGAGTATGTCTTCACTCGCCTGACGCACATCGGCATCCCCACGCACTTCATCAAGCGGCTCAACATGCGCGAGCAGTTGATCCGCCAGGTCGAGATCGTTCCGCTGGAAGTGCTGGTGCGCAACGTGGCGGCCGGGACACTGAGCAAGCGGCTGGGAATCCCCGAGGGCGAACCCCTGCCCCACACGCTGATCCAGTATTGCTACAAGGACGATGCGCTGGGCGATCCGCTGGTTTCAGAGGAAGAGATCGCCTGCTTCGGCTGGGCCAGCAACGAAGAAATGCAGGACATTTCTTCCATGGCGATCCGCATCAACGATTTCCTTTGCGGCATGTTCGCGGCGGTCAACATCCGCCTGGTCGATTTCAAGCTTGAATTCGGCCGCATCTGGGATGGCGACTACAGTCGGATCATCCTCGCCGACGAGATCAGCCCCGATGGCTGCCGCCTGTGGGACATGACCACCGGCGAAAAGCTCGACAAGGACCGCTTCCGCCGCGATCTGGGCGGTGAGGAAGAAGCCTATCAGGAAGTCGCTCGCCGCCTTGGCCTGCTGGAAAACGACGGGCCGAGCGAAGTGCTCGACCTCGGCGCGCACCGCAAGCTCAGGGGGAAGTAAGCACTCCCGCCGACCCCGCGAAAGCGGGGATCGCTGGCCGGGTCCATCCGGGTTCGGATCGATACGGTCAGCGGTGCCGGGGCAAGCAGGGACGACGACCTCCCCCTTGCCCCCGCCCCCACCTTGCGCCACCAAGCGGTGATGCTCTCCCGCAAGGTCCTGCTCGCGCTATCCCTGTCCACGCTGACCCTTGCCGCCTGCGCTCCGCAGGCAGGCCATATCGCCAGCGCCGCATCCCGCCCCAAACCCGTCTGGGCCTTCGAGGCAAGCGATGTGCCGGTCGACGAGGGCTATCGCTTTGGCCGCTTGGCCAACGGCATGCGCTATATCATCCGCCACAATGCCACGCCCAAGGGGACGGCACTGGTGCGGATGCAGGTCGACGCCGGTTCGCTCGACGAGCGCGATGACGAACGCGGCTTTGCCCACTTCGTTGAGCACATGGCCTTCAACGGCAGCACCCATGTTGTCGAGGGTGAAATGGTCAAGCTGCTCGAGCGCGACGGGCTGGCTTTCGGGGCGGACACCAACGCCCAGACCAATTACGAACGCACGACCTACATGCTCGACCTGCCGCGCAACGATGCGGCCCTGATCGACACCGCCCTGATGCTGATGCGCGAGACGGCAAGCGAGTTGACCATCGCCCCCGATGCCGTCGCCCGCGAGCGCGGGGTGATCCTTGCCGAGATGCGCGATCGCAACAGCTTTGCCCTGCGCAACTACATCGCCCAGTCGGATTTCGTGGCGCCCACCGCGCACTATGTCGCGCGCCTGCCGATCGGCACGACCGAAACGCTGACCACCGCCAGCGCACAAGCGTTGCGGGCATTCTACCGCCGTGAGTACGCGCCCGGCCGGACTACCTTGATGGTGGTGGGCGACGTCGATCCCGTCGCCATCGAAACGGCGATCCGCCAGCGCTTTGCCGACTGGCAGGCGGCCCCTCCCGCCCCGCAGCCTTCCGCCGGTCCGGTCGAGCCGAGGCGCGCAGGCAAGGCCGACACCTATATCGACCCGGCCTTGTCCGAGCGCGTCACCGCGACCCGCCTAGGCCGATGGATGGACGAACCCGACAGC
The DNA here is from genome assembly GCA_028868335.1 of Sphingomonadales bacterium. Lineage (GTDB taxonomy): Bacteria > Pseudomonadota > Alphaproteobacteria > Sphingomonadales > Sphingomonadaceae > Novosphingobium. Next base: position 7,585 of record JAGWUU010000108.1, read on the forward strand.
CTTGCGCAGCGACGCGAGAACCTGTTGCGCCAACTTGGCTATGCCGTGGTCAACCGGCGGCTGCTCCGGCTTGCGCGGCAGGCCAATGCTCCGTTCCGCAGCGCGGGCCTTGGCACCAGCGACGTATTCAAGGCCGGGCGCAGCACGAGCCTCGCGGTCGATACGGTCGACGGCAAGTGGCGGCGCGGGCTGATCGCCGCCGTCGAGGAATACCGCCGCGCGCTCACCTACGGTTTTTCGAAGGACGAGGTGGCGGAGCAGATCGCCGTCGTCCGCGCCGCAAACCTCAACGCCGCTGCCGCGCAGGACACGCGCAGCAATGGCCAGCTAGTCGGCGCGGTCCTGGCGCTGCTTTCCGACGACATCGTCCCCGATACGCCGCGACGCTCGCTGGGTCGGCTCGAAGCATTCATCCCGCAGATCACCCCGAACGCCGTGCTGGCGGCGCTGAAGCGCGAACTCGTCCCGCTTGACGCACCGCTGCTGCGCTTTCAGGGCCGCGTGCCGCCGCTGGGCGGGGCCAAGGGACTGCGCGGCGCCTGGGACCAGGCCATGGCCAGCACCGTCAGCCCGCCGCGCGAACAGACCGGCGGCGCCTTCGCCTATACTGACTTCGGCCCTGCCGGGCAGATCTCCGCCGACTCGATCGAGCCGGTCCTTGGCATCCGCGAGCTGCGCTTCGCCAACGGCGTGCGGCTGAACCTCAAGCCGACAACGCTGGAAACGGACCGAATCTGGATCGAGGTATCGCTTGATGGCGGGAATTTCCTTGCCACCAGGGATAACCCCCTCGCGACCAGGATGGCCGGGGTGATGCCGCTGGGCGGGCTGGGCAAGCACAGCAAGGATGAACTCGACAGCCTGTTGGCCGGCCACACCGCGACAACCAGCTTCGGCGCCAGCGACGAGACATTTACCTCGATCGCGACGACCAACCGGGCCGACCTGACGCTGCAACTGGACCTTCTCGCCGCGCAGATCACCGATCCCGGCTATCGCAAGGAAGGCGAGGTGTTGTTCCGGCAATCGAGCAACAACATGTTCGCATCGCTGCGCGCGACTCCCGGAGCCTCGCTGGCGGCGGACGGCGGTGCGATCCTGTCCGACAACGACCCCCGCTTCAGCCTTGGCAAGGTCGAGGACTGGCGGGCGCTGACCTTCGACAAGCTCAAGGCCACGATCTCCGACAGGCTGAAGCATGGCGCGATCGAGATCGGCATGGTCGGCGATTTCGACCCCGACGCGGCGATCGCCGCCGTGGCCAGAACCTTTGGCGCCCTGCCCGCGCGCGAGGCCGATTTCCGTCCCTATGAAGATCAACGCACCCGGCCCTTCACCGCCGATCGCTCGGTGCGGATTCTCCACCACACCGGCCCCAGGGATCAGGCGCTGGTAACGTACACCTGGCCGACCCGCGACGGCGAGGATCCTGTCGCCCTGCTGCAACTCCAACTGCTCGAGCGCGTGGTGCGGATCGAACTGACCGACACGCTGCGCGAAAAGCTTGGCAAGGCCTACTCGCCCGGCGCCACGAGCAATGCCTCGCGCACCTGGCGCGGGTTCGGGCTATTCGGCATCAGCGCCTCGGTCGATGTCCACGAGGTTGCCGCGACCCGCACCGCCATCGCCGAAACGCTGGCCGAACTGCGCGACAGGCCGATAAGCGACGACCTGTTGCTACGGGCGCGGGCGCCGCTGCTGGAAAGCTTCGACAACCTGCTCAAGAGCAATGCGGGCTGGCTTGCCTATGTCGATCGCGCGCAAACCAAGGTTGACCGCATCGATCGCTTTGCCAAGGCGAAAGAGCGGATTGGCGCAATCACCGCGGCGGACTTGCAGACGCTGGCAAAGCGCTATCTGACCAAGGAGGCCGGTGTGGAAGTCACGGTACTGCCCGAAGGCGCGACCGCTCCGTAAATTCATCGATGCGAGAAGGCAGTGACCAGGCTGTCTGCCGCGCTACGCCACGGTGTCGCGGTAGCGCCAGATCGCCAGCGTGCCGAAGGCCAGCAGCATGAACAGCAGCACGCCCACCTCGGGCAGCGCCAGCCGCACGTCCCAACCCTTGAGCATGATCCCGCGCACCAGCCGGATGTAGTGCGTGGGCGGCAAGACTTCGGCCAGCCACTGTGCCCAGACCGGCATTCCACGGAACGGAAAGGCAAAGCCGGAAAGCAGGATCGAGGGCAGCAGGTAAAGCATCGAGGCCTGCATCGACATGACCTGGCTCTGCACCAGCGTCGA
>JAGWUU010000377.1 GCA_028868335.1 Sphingomonadales bacterium
GATCACGATCTTGCTCATGATGTTGTTGCTTGCCCAGATCAGGCAGATCAACACGAACAGCAGGAGGTGGCGAGGCTTCAACTTCTCAACGCCCGCGTTTCCGCAGCCACAGGATCGACCAATCGCCATTGACCAGTCGACGGGCGAGGCGCAGCCCGGCGCGGCGACAGGCGCGGCGAACGTTGGCTTCCTGCGTTTCGAGCAATCCCGCAAGAACAAGGTGGCCGCCAGGAACCAGCGCTCCGGCGAAATCAGGGGCAAGGTCGATCAGCGGCCCGGCGAGGATGTTGGCGACAATCAGGTCGTAAGGTCCGCGCGCCGAGAGCAGGGGATGCGTCATTCCATCGGCGACGAGCATGGTCAACTGACCGGGGTGGCTCCCCAGCGCGATGCCGTTGACCGCCGCATTGTCAGCCACCACGCCCATGCAGACGGTGTCGATGTCGCTGGCCGTGGCAAGTGCGCGCGGCCACAGGTGCAGCGCCGCAAAGGCGAGGAGTCCGGTGCCGGTGCCAATGTCGGCAAGGTTGCGCACAATCACGCCCTCGCGCTTCATTTCGTCGAGCATGGCCAGGCACCCGGCGGTAGTAGCATGCTGGCCAGTGCCGAAAGCCTGGCTGGCGGGGATGACGAAATCGCGAACACCTGCCTGTGCAAGCGGCGAATGCTCCGGGGTGTGAACGTGGAAACGACCGGCGCGGATCGGTTCCAGTCCTTGCTGGCTGTGGGTCAGCCAATCGACGTTCGGAAGGCGCTCGGCCTTGAACCTCGGCGGATTTCCGGGGAACAGCGCGGCCAGCGCCGCTTTGTCCTGGTTGGTCGGCTTGCGGCCGAGCCAGGCTTCAAGTTGCCAGTCCTCGGGGCGATCCTCGGCGATTTCGCTGCCCGAAATGACGATGTCCGGATCCCAGTCGAGCGCGTCCTCGTGCGCCAGCAAGGCCGCCTCGATTACGCCGCGCGGGGCGAGGGCGATGAGTTTCCAACTGTTCATTTGGACGCTGCCTCTTTGGCGAGGCGTGCGGCGAGGCCATTGCTGCCTTTGAGGGCATAGGCCACGCAGGCGCGCGGAGTTATCAGCGGCTCCTTGCCCGACAGTCTTTCGAGCAAGCTGCTCGGTCCGGGATGGGGGGTGAGCAGCACGTCGCAAGGCAGGGCTTCGATCGTGCGAAGGCCGGCACGGGCCGCTTCGACCCGCTGCGGATGATCGCTGAAGCGGTAGTCGTCCGACGAGACAGTGCTGATGCTATCGGCGTAGGCTATGGTCAGGCATTGGCTATCCTCGCAGCTCCGCCAGGTCCAACTGGTCGATCCGGACGAATGGGTGGGCGTCGCGCGCGCGGTAAAGCGCGTGCCGCCCAGCACGACTGATCCGCCGTCCGGCAACACCCGGTCCACCCGCGCCGGTTGCATCGGATGAGCCTTGAGCAAAGTGGCCTGCGGATCGTCGGCTTCGGTCTGGCCGGTGCGCAGCGCGCGTGCGGCAAAGGGTCCGACGGCCAGCCTCGCGCCGGTTGCCTTTTGCAAGGAGGCGATGCCGCCAGCGTGGTCGAAATGCTCATGGGTGGAGAATATCCACTTAACCTGTCGCGGATCGAAGCCCAGCGCGCGAATATTGGCGAGGATGTGGGGCGCTGCATCCTCAGGCCCGGCATCGAACAGGGCCAGGCCGGCGCGTGTCTCGACCAGGACGACGGTGATCCCGCAGGTACCGACATACCAGGTATGCCCGTGGATGTGCGCGGGCGGAGCCGGATCGGACCAGCCATCGCGCGTGCCACAGGCCGCGGCGATGGTGGTGGTCGCGGCAGGTGACGCAGCTTCGGATGGCGGAGCGGCTGCCGCCAGGAACAGAGTCGCAAGCGTCAGAAAGCACTTACCTGACATAGCTCGCTCCGT
>JAGWUU010000109.1 GCA_028868335.1 Sphingomonadales bacterium
TGCGGTAAACGCGATCAGTCCGTCCTGCTGCAGCCGCTTGATCCGGCCGCGCACGGTTCCTTCGGTAACGCCGAGCTCACTGGCGATCTTGCGGTTGGAAACCCGCGCATCGCTTGACAGGGTTTCGATCAACTGGCGGTCAAGGTGGTCCAGCACCGGGGAAATCATCAGCTCAGTCCCTTCCCTCGATCGGAGCCACGTCGAACTGGTATTTCAGAATGTCGACAACGATCGACGGCGTCAGCGAGCGAATCCCGCTGATCGTCGAGAGGCGGTCAAACAGGATTCCCGACAGATCCTCAAAGTCGTGCAGCGCCATCAGCATGTCGATGTCATAGCGGCCGGTGACCAGATGAACCGCAAAGACTTCCGGCAGTTCGGCAAGCTCCTGCGCAACCTGCGAGGCTGGGCGGCCATCGACTTCGATCGCCACGCGCAACAGGATGTTGAACCCGTGCGCCGAAAAGTCCGACACCGCGACCACCCGCAACTGGTCGGCATCTTCCATCCGCTTGATCCGGGTGGATACCGTCGTCGCGGTCAGGCCGAGCTCCTCGGCAATCTGCTGATTGTTGGCACGCCCGTTCAGGCGCAACTGCTCGACGATGCTGCGATCAGTCGCATCGAAGGTGAATGTCTGGCCCATGTTTTCCCGCCGTCTGGCCCCTTGTTTCCCGTTTGGCATGCGCAACGCAGACATTGTCGTCAACCGGATTACCGTTGTTTTCCCATGCCAAGATGCCCGGCAAGGAAATTCGCCATCACGGCGATTGCCTCGCGGGATTCAGGCATGTCGACCGAAAACCAGAAACCGTGCGGCATGGCTTCGAACACGTAAAGTTCGGCCTCGCGGCCAGCGCGGCGCAGCGCCAAGTGGAACATCGCGGCCGAACTCAGCACTGCATCACGCGTGCCGCTGACGAGCAGGGTTGGCGGAAAGGCGGTCAGGTCGCCCTTGATCGGGGCGACAAGCGGATCGTTGCGGTCGGCATCGCCCAGAAAGGCCAGCCGTTCGCTGTCGGGGGCGTCCATCTTTGCGCCGACGTGACCGTAGAAGCCCGAGAGAGTCAGATAGTTGAAGGTATCGCCAAGTTCGGCGATGTCGCCTCCGGCGGTGAACATGCCGCAGCAGGCGGGCAGGGGGAGCCCTTCGGCCATGAACCGCATGATCGCCATGGCGGTCAGGAAACCACCCGCCGAAGTGCCGAACAGCGCCACGTCCTGCGCTGCGTGCCGTTGCAGCACTTCGCGATATACCGCGACGATGTCATCGACCGCAGCCGGATAGGGGTGTTCGGGGGCGAGCCGGTAGTCGACCGCAATTACCTCGCACCCCGCAAGGTTGGCGATCGGAATCGCCTCGACCAGGGAGCCGGACCCGAGCACGAAGCCGCCACCATGAAGATTGATCATGACCTTGGCTGCGTTGGCCGCGGGCGCGTCGATCGGCCCGATCCGGTGGCAGCGCACCCCGCCGATCCGGCATTCCTCGACAACCACGGGATATGTGGCGAGAGCTTGCTGGTTGAGGAACTCGAACATCGGGGCAAGGGCGTCGCGCATCTGCCACATCGGCAGGGGGCTGGCGCTTTCGGGTTGTCCCTGGTTGGGGTCGAAACACAGGTAGGCGCGCGCTTCCGGGCTGATCGTGGCGGGCAGCTCGAGTTCGAACCGTCCCATGTCGACCACGCCATCGGTCACCTTGTAGCTGTTCATTGTCCTCTGCCCCTTCAGGCGCTGATCCGCTCGACCGCCTCGGCCGCGCCGCGCATGGCGCCTTCGATATAGCCAACCCCGGTGGCGTCACCGATCGCGTGAACCGTAAACCCGGAGCTCTCGAGTTCATTTGCCAGGGTGAGGTCCCCCTCGGCGCCTTTCGCCACGATCACAGTGTCGGCGGCGATTGCCCGCTCGCTACCCGTCGCGTCGGTAAAGCGCACCGCCTCTGGCTCGATCGCGATCCCGCTGGCCCCGCCGTGCAACTTGGTGCCGTGCTCTGCCAGTTCGGCAAGCAGGCGCATCCGCCGCACAAGCGTCAGTCCCTTGCCGAGTCTTGGCGCTTCCTCGATCACGGTCACCGTACGACCACGCTCACCAAGGAATTCGGCGAGTTCCAGCCCGACCAGCTCACCGCCGATGATCACCACCCGCTCGCCAAGCGGCATCCAGGCGTGGGTTGCCTTGCGGACAAGTGCCAGATTGGCCGTGGCCCCGGTCGCCGCACCAACCTTTGTGGCAAGGCGTGTGAACAGGCCGGTCTTGCGCTTGAGCGCTTCCGAACTTTCGCCGAACATCATCTTGCGCATGTCGTCGCCCGAGAAGACGTGCGGCAGGTCGTTGCCCGAAATGGCGGGCATGCCGCGCACCGCGCCGGTCGCGACGATCACCTCATCCACGCCAAGCTGGCGCAGCAGCGCGGGAGTCGCCTCCGTTCCGAGACGCACGGTGATCGCGGCTTCTTCCACCTCGCGCCGGAGCCAGTCGAGAATGCGTTCGTTCGCCTCATAGGCAAGGCTGGCGAAGCGCAGGGTTCCGCCCAGCCGGTCGCTGCGCTCGATCAAGGTGACGCGGTGGCCCAGCGCGGCCAGCCGCCGTGCCGATTCCATCCCGCCCGGCCCGCCGCCGACCACCGCGATGTGACGGGGCTGGGTGGCTTGCGGCTCCGGCATGTATTCGAAGCCAAGCCGCGGATTGACCGCGCAGCGTGCCACGCCGCCCATGTAGATCGCGCTGATGCAGGTGTAGCAGTAGATGCACGGACGCACCTTGTCCGGTTCGCCAGCGGTCAGCTTTGCGGGCAGGAACGGGTCCGCCAACAGCTTGCGTCCCATCGCCACGAAATCGAGTTCGCCCTTGCCGATCGCCCGGTCCGCGACCTCCGGCTCGACCCGGCCGGAACCGAGCACCGGGATCGAGACGGCCGAGCGCAGCGCCGCCGTCGCCTCCAGGTTCCAGCCTGGGACATGGGGCGTGTGGCTTTCCGAATGGAGCTTGCCATCGCCGGTCTCATGATAAGTCGTTGCGGTGATCGCGTCGGCGCCGTTCGCCTCGACCATGCGGGCGAACTCCTTCGCCAGATCGGGCGTGATCCCATTGGGCTTGCCAACCTCACGCGTATCGACCTTCACCCACACCGGAAAGTCAGGCCCGACCGCGGCGCGAACCGCCTTCAGCACGTCGAGCGCCAGTCGCGCCCGGTTTTCCAGGCTGCCGCCGTATTCGTCGGTCCGCGAGTTGGTGCTGGGCGAGATGAACGAGGACAGCAGATAGCCGTGGCCGGCGTGGATCTCGATCCCGTCAAAGCCGGCCGCCTTGGCCCGCCGCGCCGCCGCGCCGAACTGCTCGACCACCAGGTCGATGTCGACCTTTTCCAGCACCTTGATCGCCGGCATCTTCATGCCCGCCAGCGGAGCCAGTTCCTCCATCAGGAAGTAGTCCGTGAAGTTGCCCTTGGGTGGTGGGGGATAGGCCGGCGCCCACAGCGGATGACCAAAGGCGGCGTGCGAAAAGCCGGCGACCAACCCGCCGTGGTGAAGCTGCGCGGCGATCTTTGCCCCGTGCTGATGCACGCGTTCGCACAGCCGGGTCAGGCCCGGCAGGAACCGGTCGTCCGAGATCGCGGTCTGGTTGATCGCCACCGCGCCGATTGGCCAGGCGACCCCGGCAACACCGCTGATGATCAGTCCGGCGCCGCCCCTTGCCTGTTCCTCGTGGTAGGCGATCAGCCGTTCCCCCACTGTACCATCCGGTTCGGACAGGCTCACTCCCATCGCGGTCACAGCGATCCGGTTACGCAATTCCATCGAACCGATCCGGCCCAGTGACAGGAGGTGGGGATAGAGATTGGATGTCATGAAATTCACTCTCCCGCCGCCGTTCACGGGACGGCTTTCACGATTGTTAGTGGCAATTTACAGGAATGTGAAGCGATTCTACGGTGAATGCATCGCAAATTCCGGCTTACCAAGCCAAAAGAAGCTGATATTGCGTAAATCAATGCCAAACAATCTACGTCATTTGTGAATGGCGACGGGCGGGGCGATGGAGAGAATGATGAACCAGCGGCTTGTGGACAAGGCGATCGTTGTCATCGGGGCTGGGACGGGAATTGGCGCCGCCACGGTCGAGCGCCTGTGCAGCGAAGGCGCGCGGGTTTGCGTGGCTGACGTCAATCGCGATGCTGCCGAAGCGGTGGCGGAGCGTATGCGGCAGGCTGGGCACGACGCCTTCGCCCAATCGATCGACATCGCGGACGAAATCGCGGTCAACTCGGCTTTCGCAAGCGCCGTCGCGCGGCTGGGCCGTCTCGATGGGGTCCACATCAACGCGGCCGACCTGCGCGCGATCTTTGCCGACAGTGATGCCCTGGATGTCGATCTGGCGGTGTTCGACCGGACTATAGCGGTCAATCTTCGCGGCCACTTGCTCTGCACCCGCGTCGCCCTGCCGCACATCCTGTCAGCTGGGGGTGGCTCGATTGTCTATACAAGTTCGGGTGCATGCGACTCCGGCGAGCCTGAGCGCCCCAGCTACGCCGCGTCGAAAAGCGGCCTGAACGCACTGATGCGCCACGTCGCGAGCCGCTGGGGCAAGGATGGCGTCACCGCCAACTGTGTCGCACCCGGCTTCGTGATGACGTCGGAAATGATCGCGGGCGGGCAGGTGCCACCTGAATGGGTCGAGGTCTGTCTGAAAGGCGTGCGCAGCACCCGCCTGGGCAAGGCCGAGGACATCGCCGCGATGGTCGCGCACCTGCTCTCGGAGGACGGGCGCTGGATCAACGGCCAGGTATTCCACGTCAACGGCGGTGCCCTGCTGCACTAACGTCCGCCAGCCCGCGATCCACCTTTCACCGTCCGATTGACCTAACGCGAACCGGAGAACTCCCAATGCCCACGCTTACTATGTTCACCAAACTGATCGTCAGCAACGAAGAGGCTCAGGCGGCGTACTACTCCGCAGTTTACCAACTCAACGAGGTCTATCGCGCACAGGGGGCCAGCGATGGCGAGGCATATCGTGAAATCATTCTTTCGCCGGGGGTCGACATGGCGGCGGGGACGCTGGTGATGTTCGCCTTTCCCGAGCGGCCCGCACCGCGCGATCAGCAGGTGATCCTTGGCTTCCAGACCGATGATCTCGACGCGCTCGTCGCGCGGATCGAGGCGCACGGGGGCAAGTTGGCCGGTCCGATCCGCGAAGAGACGGCGCATGGCGTGCGCGTGGTCTTTTCGACCGACCCCGAAGGCGCCCTCTGCGAGAACGTTCAGATGCTGGCGCGGTGAGTGCCGCGCCGGGCTTCAGGCGCGAAGGTGGCGCGCGATTGCCGCGTCGCTGAGGCCGATGCCGCGGCAGCAGAACCATGTGGCCTGGCGAGCAAGTTCCTCGCCGCCAATGCCATAAGGCCATGCTTGGGCGGGCAGCGCGGTGATCGCTCCGATCATGGTCCCGACGTGTTCTATGAACATTGCGGTCGCGTCGGGATCGAGCTCGACCCCGGCCATGTCACACTCGGCGCGGGCGGCGGCGTGCGAGGCGGCAATCGCCTTTCGTCCGCGGCGTTGCGAGCGACGGTAGATCAGGCTGGCATAGCTGCCGTCGCCGGCAAGGCTCGCCAAGGTCATCCGGTGCCGATCCCTGTCGGTCTCGTCACCTGTCCCGGTAACGGAGCGCATGAAGGCATGAATCGATCTGATCAGACCTCCGGTTCCGGCCTCGTGAATGCCCAACTCCCGCAGGCTTTCGTCCTGCTCGAGGAAGACCTGGCGCAGCACCGCGCGATAGAGCGCCAACTTGGACGGGAAATGACGATAGACCAGCGCCTCGGAAACCTTTGCGGCGCGGGCGATCTGCAGGGTCTTGGCCCCGTCGTAGCCGTGTTGCGAAAAGACCTGCCGCGCTGCCGCGACAATCTGGGCGCGGCGTTCCTCACCGGGCAATCGCTTTCGTGCCATGATTACTCACTTACTTGCATGGATGGCGAAGTCAATCATGTGGAACACCACTTTTCCGCCATGTGTCGTTCTCGCGCGGAGCGCGGGAAGGGGTGGACGGCACTTACTTGCGCAAGGCGCAGCAGAGCGATCGACCGACGCATTCCCTTGCGCATTGACTCGGGCCCACTCGGATATATACAAGTGAGTAAACACTTATAAAAGATGGGTCGATCGCATTGACCCAATCATTGAAGGAGGACCTGTCATGGCGCGAGACGCCGAAGTCTTTGCAGGCGGCGTGGCCGTCATTACCGGGGCCGGCTCCGGCATTGGCGCCGGAATCGCCCGCCGCTGCGGCGCCCTTGGCATGACCGTCGTGGTTGCCGAGATCAATCATGCGGCGGCGCAGCAGACGGTCGATCAGATCGTGACGGCGGGCGGCAAGGCCGAAGCCATCATCGTCGACGTCTCGAAGCCCGAGGAACTAGACCGGCTGGCCGCGGAGGTATTCGCCCGCCACGGAGCGCTCCGTCTGCTGGTCAACAACGCCGGGATCGAAACGATCGGTTACACCTGGGAACTGTCGGCGGCGCGCTGGGAGGCGACGCTCGACATCAACCTGCATGGCGTGATTCACGGCGTTCGCGCCTTTGTTCCCCGGATGATCGAGAGCGGCGAGGAATGCTGGATTGCCAATCTTTCCTCGGTCGGTGGCTTCTCGGCGATGCCTGCACAGACCGCCTACATCGTGACCAAACACGCGGTCGAGGCGCTGAGCGAGTGCCTGTACCTCGAGATGGAGGTGAAACGCTTGCCGATCCATGTGTCGTCTGTGATCCCCGGCATGCTGCGCACCAACATCTTCAATGCCGAGGGTGGCGCGGGCGAACCTGGTAGCGCGGGCAGCCACCGCCGCAAGATGTTCGAGATGATGCGCGACTATGGAATGGACCTCGACGAAGGCTGCAGGGTGATCGTCGAGGGAATTGCCGAGAACCGCTTCTGGGTCCACTCGCAACCCGACATGAGCCGCGACATCATCGCCGGGCGCATCGCCTTCTTTGAAAGCCAGCAACCGCCGACCCTGTCGGACCAGGTCCGCCATCTTGTGGAGGGCTGAGCCATGGCGAAGATGCAGTTCGACGGAAAAGTCGCGATCGTCACCGGAGCGGGCGGAGGGCTGGGCAAGGCCTATGCCAGCCTGCTCGCCAGTCGCGGCGCGAAGGTGCTGCTCAATGATCTGGGCGGCAATTTCATGGGCGAGGGCGCTGACCGGGGCTACGCCGGCGCTGCCGCCGCGGAGATTCGCGTGGCGGGCGGCGTGGCAGAGGCTAATGGTGACAGCGTGGCCACCTCGGACGGCGCCCGCGCGATCGTCGCCGATGCCGTGGCGCGCTGGGGCCGGGTCGACATTCTGGTCAACAACGCGGGAATTGTCAGCGCCTCGGGAGCCATCGAAACCGTCACCGACAAACAGTGGGCCGACGACATGGCGGTTTCCGCCAGCGGAACCTTCTACCTCTGCCGCGAAGTGTGGGAGGGGATGAAGGAGCGTGACTTTGGCAGGATCGTCAACGTCGCCTCGGGCTCGTGGTTCGGAATGGGATCGGGCGTACCCTATCCCGCTGCCAAGGGCGCGGTCTGGGCGATGACCCGCGCGCTCGCCTCGGCCAGCACCGCGCGTGGCTGGAACATCAAGATCAACTGCATCATGCCGATCGCGGGTAGCCGGATGACCGCGCTGATGGGCGAGGATATCCACGGCCTGATGATGCGCGATTTCCCGCCGAAAGCGGTTGCTCCGGTGGTGGCAATGCTCGCCCACGAGCAGGCCCCGGCGAATGGCGAGCTGTTCTCGGTCGGCGGCGGCGGCTATGCGCGGGTCTTTGCGGGCGTGACAGCCGGGTATCGCGGCAGCGACAAGGACTGGAGCATGGAAGACGCGCTGGCGAACTTCGATGCTGCCTTCTCGCCCGCTGAATTCTCCATACCGGCCGGCTCGATGGACGAAGCTGAACTCTACACGTCCGACGTTCCCTGGGACGCCTTCCGTCAATTCATTCAGTAGCGGTGGTCAGCCCGCCAAGGCACCGGTGAAGCGATTGAGCCCCGGCCTCGCCTTAACAATGTGCCTTGTTCCGTTCGATTGCGGCAAGTGAACTTCGGCGGCAACGGCCGCGGGCACCTCGACGTCGAGCCGGTAGTGCCCGTTCTTCACGCTCCAGTCGGTGCGGATCGGACCGCTGGCGCTGCGGTAGGTTGCTCCGCCGCTGCCCAGTCGCGCATCAATCAGCGGCGCGACGCGGATCCGGGTGAAGCCGGGTTCAAGCGCCTCGATCCCCGCGACGCGACGGAACAGGAACGATCCGATCGCGCCGAAGGCATAGTGGTTGCGGCTATTCATGCCCTTGTCGCCCTGGTCGGAATTCCACCGCTCCCACATCGTCGTCGCGCCCTGTTCGACCATGTAGCCCCATGACGGATAGGAGCGCTGGACCAGCAGGCCGATCGCGACCAGCTCCTGACCGGTCATGGTCAGCGCATCAAGGATGTGCGGGGTGCCGAGGAAGCCGGTCGACAGGTGCCCGCCGCGTCGGGTGATGTCGGACACAAGGTGTTGTCCGGCAAGGCCAGCCGCCACCGGATCGAGCAGGCCGAAGCGGATCGCCAGGACATAGCCGGTCTGGCTGCCATTGCCGATCGCGCCGTCCGGCTTGGCGTAGGCGGCGTTGAACGCGGCACGGATCGCGGCGAACAGGTCGCGGTAGCGCTGCGCCGCGTCGGCGCTTCCGATCGCTGCGGCCATTTCGGCCATCATCCGGGCGTCTTCGGCCCAGAATGCCGTGCCGATCAGGTCCTTGGGCGTGGTCGGATAGCCCGGATTAATCGTCGGGGCATCGATCGCCAGCCAATCGCCGAAATCCGCTCCCCTTGCTTTCTCCCAGAGATGGGTGGGATTGGCCTTCTCGATCCCCGCCAGGTAGCGTTCCATCGCGTTCCAGTTGGCGGCGATCACTCCACTATCGCCGGACTGCCGCCAGGTCGTGTAGGGCAGCACCACACCGGCATCGGCCCAGCCGGGTGACGACAGGTTCATTCCCGGCACATAGGGCGGGATGCAATCGGGAAAGCCTCCGCTGGCCTTCTGCCCGGCGCGCATGTCCTCCATGACCCGCGCGGTGAAGGCCTGCACATCCATCGCGTAGGCGGCAGCCGGCCAGAACACTTCGGCGTCGCCCATCCACCCGAGCCGCTCGTCGCGTTGCGGGCAATCGGTCGGCAGGCCGAAGAAATTGGACCGCTGGCTCCACAGCGAATTGCGCCAGAACTTTTCGACCACCGCGTCGCCGCAGCGGAATTCACCGGTTTCGGCAAGATCCTGATGCCCGACCAGTCCTTCCAGCGACCATGCCGCCGGATCGTCGGGAACGCCCGACACCTCGACGTAGCGAAAGCCGTGGTAGGTGAAGCGCGGTTCCCACACCTCCCGGCCCGTGCCGGCGCAGATGTAAACGTCGCGCGCCCGGGCGGTGCGCAGGTTCGATTGGTCGGCCCGGCCATCTGCCGTCGCCATTTCCGCGAAGCGCATCACGATCTGGCTACCGGCTGGAGCCGACACCGACAGCCGCGGCCACCCTGCAAAGTTCTGCCCGAAATCGACGAGATAGTGCCCGGCGCCAACCTTGCGTAACGCCTGCGGACGCATGACCTGTCGGACGCGGATCGGCGGGCAACGCTGCGGATCGATTGCCAGGCCCGGCGGCGGGCCGATGGTCTTCGCCGCCCGCCAGTCTGCCGCTGCAAAATCCGCTGTCGCCCATCCCGGCTGATCGAGCCG
>JAGWUU010000378.1 GCA_028868335.1 Sphingomonadales bacterium
GCCAACGAGGGCGCGTGCCAGTTCCTGTTCCTCCAGGGCAACGAGCCGTGCGAGATCAGCTATGGCGACCGGGCCGGCAAATACATGGGCCAGCGCGGGGTAACCTTGCCGCGGCTCTAACCGCCCTGCCGTAGCGGCAGGTGGAAACGGTTCGACAAGGCCGGAAGATTGTGCAGTTCTTGCCGCCGGACCCGCCACCGGGATTCGGGAAAAGGAGCGCACTGATGACCGCCAAGTCTGACCGCCCGTTCGATATCGTCGTCTATGGCGCGACCGGCTACACCGGGCGCCTCGTCGCCGAATACCTCGCCCATCATTACAAGGGTGCCGGTCCGAAGTGGGCCATGGCCGGACGCAGCAAGGACAAGCTGGCCGAGGTGCGCGACCTGATCGGTGCGCCCGCCAACACCCCGCTGATCGTCGCCGATTCGGACGATCCCGCCAGCATGGCGGCGCTTGCCCAAAGCACCCGCGTCGTCGTCACCACGGTCGGTCCTTACCAGCTCTACGGCGAACCCCTGCTCAAGGCCTGTGTCGAGGCCGGGACCGACTATGCCGACCTGTGCGGCGAGCCGGGCTGGATGCGCGAGATGATCGACAGGTACGATGCCGCCGCGAAAGCCAGCGGCGCGCGCATCTCGTTCTCGTCGGGCTTCGATTCGATCCCCTTCGATCTCGGCGTGCTGATGCTTCAGAAGGAGGCGACGGTCCGGTTCGGCTCCCCCGCGCCGCGCGTCAAGGGCCGGGTCCGGGCGATGAAGGGAACCTTCTCGGGCGGCACCGCCGCGAGCCTTACCGCGACGATGAAGGCAGTGGCGAAAAACCCGGCCCTGATCCCGATTTTGCAAAGCCCGTTCGGCCTCACACCCGGCTTCGAAAGACCCGCGCAGCCGATGGGGCTGATGCCCGAATACGACGAGGCACTGGGCAAGTGGGCCGCGCCGTTCATCATGGCGACGATCAACACCAAGAACGTCCATCGCACCAATTTCCTGCTTGGCCATCCCTATGGCGCTGACCTGCGCTATGATGAGATGATGCTGACCAGCGCGGGCGAGATTGGCGAGAAGGCCGCCCATGCCGTGGGCGAGATGCTCAAGAACCCGTTCGGAGCCAAGCCGCCGAAGCCGGGCGAAGGCCCCACCCCAGAGGAGCGCGAGACCGGCCACTACGACGTGGTTTTCGTCGGCGAATATCCCGATGGCCGGACGATCCGGTATGGCGTCAAGGGGCGTTACGATCCGGGCTATGGCTCGACCAGCCGGATGATCGCGGAGACGGGAATCGCGCTGCTCGATTGCCAGGCGGCGGGCGGCATCGCCACCCCCGGCGCGCTGTTGGGCGAGGCATTGGTCCAGCGGCTGCGCGACCATGCCGAGATCACCTTCGCCGTCGAGGACTGAGAAACCGGAACATGGCTTCGCTGGCCGAACGCCTTGCCTCGCCGACCACGACCACCGTGTTCGAACGAATGTCCGCGCTGGCGCGGGACCATGGTGCGATCAACCTGGGGCAGGGCTTTCCCGATATGCCCGATCCGCCCGAACTGATCGCGGCGGCGCAGCGCGCGCTGGCGGAGCGGTCGAACCAGTACCCGCCGATGCGCGGCCTGCCCGAACTGCGCCGCGCAGTGGCGGGCTATTACCGGCGCGAGCAGGAACTGGCTGTCAGCGAGGACATGGTGGTCGTCACCTCCGGCGCGACCGAGGCGCTGGCGGCGGCACTGTTTGCACTTGTCGGCCCCGGCGACGAGGTGATCCTGGTTCAGCCTTGCTATGACGCCTATGCGCCGCTGGTGGCGCGGGCTGGCGGCACGGTTCGCTTTGTCAGTCTGACCCCGCCGCACTGGACGCTCGACCCCGCCGCGTTGGCCGCCGCAGTGGGG
>JAGWUU010000110.1 GCA_028868335.1 Sphingomonadales bacterium
CAGGCCGTGCTGCGGGTGTGGAACGTCAACGCCCGGCGCGACAACATCCACAAGCAGCGGATGAAGATCCTGGTGCACGATCTGGGGCAGGAGGAGTTCAGCCGCCAGGTCGACGAGGCATTCGCCCATTTCGCGGCGTTGGGACAGGACGTCCCGCAGGCGGAATACGATCGCGTCGCGGCCTATTTCGCGCCGCCAGCCTTCGAGCAGGGATTGAGCGAGGACATCGACCTGTCCGACCCCGCCTTCGCAGGTTGGGTCCGCCACCAGACCGTGGCGCACAAGGCCCCCGGCTATGTCATCGCCAACATCAGCCTCAAGCCCGTCGGCGGCATCCCCGGCGATATTTCCGCCGATCAGATGGACCTTGTCGCCGATCTCGCCGATCGCTTCAGCTTTGGCGAGATACGCGCCACCCACGCGCAGAACCTTGTCCTGCCGCATGTCCGCAAGCAGGACCTTCACGCCCTGTGGCAGGAACTAAGCGCGGCGGGACTGGCCGACGCCAACCTCGATCTGGTCAGCGACATCATCGCCTGCCCCGGCCTCGACTATTGCAGCCTTGCCAACGCCCGCTCGATTCCGGTTGCGCAGCGTATTGCCGAGCGTTTTGCCGATCCCGCGCGACAGGAAGACATTGGCGAGCTGAAGATCAAGATCTCCGGCTGCATCAACGCCTGCGGACACCACCACGCCGGCAACATCGGCATCCTCGGCGTCGATAAGAAGGGCACCGAAAATTACCAGCTCCTGCTGGGCGGGTCGGGCGATGAGGAAACCAGCGCGGCCAAGATCACCGGCCCCGGCTTTGACGAGGATGGCGTGGTCGACGCGCTGGAACGCGCCGTCGAACACTACCGTACCGTACGCCAGCCGGGCGAGCGCTTCATCGATACCTACCGCCGTGTCGGAATGGACGGCTTCAAGGAGGCGATCTATGTCTGATACCCTGCGCTTCCGCGAAGACGTGGCTGCCGATGAACCGGCCGTCTCGCTCGACGCGTTCCTTGACCAGCCCGAGGCGGATTCGGTCCGCATCGAAGCGGGCGAGGACGTCACCGTGCTGTTCCCCCACCTCGCTCGCGTGCGGTTGGTCGAAGTCGATTTTCCGCGTTTCCGCGACGGACGCGGTTTCTCCACCGCACGGATGCTTCGCGAGGCGGGCTACACCGGCGAGATCAAGGCTACCGGCGACGTGCTGGTCGACCTCGTCTGGTTCATGCGGCGCTGCGGGTTCGACAGCTTCGCGCCCGACGTGGCGATCGATCCGGCGGTGCTTGAGGCCTCGCTGCAGCGCTATCCGCACGTTTACCAGAACAGCGGCGACAGCGCCGTGCCGATCTGGGCGTTGCGTCATCCCGAGTTGAAGAATGGCTGAACCTGCTCGCCGCATCGACCGTATCGACACCTCCGCGCGCTTCACAGCGGCCGATGCAGAAGCGCTAAACGCACGCTTCGCCGGGGTGCCGACGCGCGACATGCTGGCGGCGGTGCTGAACGAAGGGCTCGCCGGACGGATCGCGGCGGTTTCCAGCTTCGGTGCGGAAAGCGCTGTGCTGCTGCACCTTCTCGCCTCCATCGACCCGTCGGTGCCGGTCCTGTTCCTCGATACCGGCAAGCATTTTCCCGAGACGCTGGCCTACCGCGATGAATTGGTCGCCCGGCTCGGCCTCACCAACCTGATCAACCTTACCCCCGATGCCGAAGTGCTGGACAAGCGTGACGAGAGCGGCCTGCGCTGGTCCTACGATCCCGACGGATGTTGCGAGATTCGCAAGGTCCAGCCGCTCGCAAAGGCACTCGCACATTTTGACGCCAGCTTCACCGGGCGCAAGGGCTTCCAGAGCGCGTCCCGCGCCGGCCTGCCGCGCTTCGAGATCGACAACAGCGATACGGCTGGCCGCCTCAAGGTAAACCCCCTGGCCGATTGGTCGAGCGACCAGATCACCGCCTATTTCAACGCCACTGGCCTTCCCGCGCATCCGCTGGTGGCCGAGGGTTATCCCTCGATCGGCTGCTCGCCCTGCACCAGCAAGGTGGCTCCGGGCGAAGACCAGCGCTCGGGTCGCTGGAAGGGCTGGGACAAGACCGAATGCGGCATCCACCTGCCCGGCCAGGACCAGGCCGAGGACGAGCTTCCTCCGGGGTTCGATCCGGTCTTTTGATCGTGCGCCGTCCCATGCAGGGACTGCGGTGCGATTGCGCGCGCCAATATCAATGACATGCGCTAGACTTGCGCTTGCGGGAAGCCATACGACTCGGGGGAAACCCGGGCGATGGAAAGGGAATTGCACATGGTGAAAGCCTGCAACCCTGCCCGTTTTGGCAGGATCGGCGTACTGATTGCCGCCGCCTCGGCATTTGCCGGAGCAGGGTCGGCGCTCGCGCGCGATGCGGCGGCCTCACCATCAACCGCTGCCGCCGATGCCGATGCCGACTGGAGCGACGGAAACGACAATCCCGGATCGGGCGTGACCGTGGGACGAGCGCTCGATCTCGTCGGACGTCCGGTTGACATCGTTGCCTCGACCCGCCGTCGCGATGCATTGGAAAACGCCAGGCGCAAGGGAGCGTCCGGGTTCGTCGGCGCTGGCGTGTTGCCTGCGGGGATGCCGGTGAGCGCCAGTTACATTTCCTCCGGCTTTGGCCAGCGTGTCCATCCTTTGCTGGGAATCATCCGCGGCCATTCGGGGATCGACCTGCCCGCCCCTTGGGGCTCGCCTATTCGCGCCACGTCCGACGGCGTGGTGGACAGCGCCGGATGGCGCGGCGGCTATGGCCAGGCCGTGGAGATCGACCACGGCAAGGGCGTGCAATCACGCTATGCCCACATGTCGCGGATCGCTGTCTATCCGGGTGAGGCAGTCAAGCGCGGCGAGGTGATCGGCTATGTCGGATCGACCGGCCTTTCGACCGGTCCGCACCTGCACTACGAAATCCGCATCAACGGCGCGGCGGTCAATCCTTATGGCAGTCTGCGCGGGCGTTAGCCCTTACGCCACTTGGCCGGGGCAGGGCTGCAAACGGCGGTAAAGCCTAAAGCCAGCGATTGTCGCGATACCATTTCGCCGTGGCCTTGAGCCCGTCGCGCGTCGGCACCTGCGGCGTCCACAAATCGGCTGGCGGCAGGGCACCCTTGCTCACCACCCAATCAGGATGGCTCATGTAGCCCACCCGGTCGAGCGTCAGCTTCGCCCTGTGCCGCCGGACGAAGCGATCCGCCCGCGCCACGCGTTCAAGCGCCCCCTTGGAAAGGTGCAGCACCCTGGGCCTCCGCCCCATCGCCCAGCCGATCGCGCGGGCAAGTTCGTAGTGACTCCAACCGCCAGGCTTGCCGTCGTCAGGCTCGAACACGCGGTGCGAGATTCCCTCGCCCCCCGGCACCAACGCCGACAGCAGCCGCGCCAGATCGTCCACATGGATCAGCGATGATCGCCCGTCGCGCGGGGGCATCGGCATCACCCCCCAACGGGCCAGACGGAACATCTCGAACATCTCGGTGTCGCGCGGGCCGAAGATCGCTGGCGGTCGCACAATCGTCCAGTCGAGCCCGCTGGCTCGCACCAGCTTCTCCGCCCGGGCCTTGCTGGCGCCATAGACCGACAGCCCCGGCTCACGCGCGGAGAGCGAGGAGACATGGACGAAGCGCTGCACGCCTTCGGCCAACGCCGCCTCGATCACGTTGAGCGTTCCTGTGACATTGCCTACCTCGAACCCGGCGGGATTGGGCGCGTTCACCACTCCGGCGACATGGATCACGGCTTCGGCACCGCGCACCAGTTCACGGAGCTGACCTTGTGTCGACAGATCTCCCGCGACCCATTCCACCCCGTCGCGCCGGTGCTGTTCGCGGCGCGTCAGGGCGCGCAACGGCACGCCGGCACGTTGCGCAGCGTCAAGCAAGGCCTGGCCGACAAAGCCGGTCGCCCCGGTGACGGCGAGCGTCACAACAATACCAGTTGATCGCGATGGACCACTGCCGACCGCGGCGCGTAGCCAAGGATCGCCGCATGATCGGCGGACTTGCGCCCGATCAGCAACGCGCAGTCACGCGCATCGTACTCTGCTAGGCCGTGCGCCACGGTCGCACCATCCAAGCCGCGGACCGCGACGGCATCGCCCCGATGAAAATCGCCTTCCACGGCAGTAATTCCCGCTGCCAGCAGGCTGGAGCCCTGACTCAGCGCCTTGGCTGCGCCCGCATCGACAACCAGCGCGCCTTTCAGTCGCAAGCGCCCGCCCAGCCATGCCTTGCGCCCGCCATCCTTGCGCCGGGCGAGGAATAGAGTGCCTATGCCCTTGGCCGTTGCGCGAGCGATCGGTGCGTCGTGCAAACCGCTCGCTATGGCGAGCGCGATCCCGGCTCGTTCGGCGATTTCGGCCGCCTGCAGTTTGGATGTCATCCCGCCGGAACCCATGCCGGATGAACTTCCCCCGCTGGCCATGGCGTGAACCTCGGCGGTCACGCCGCGCACTTCGGGCAGCAATTTCGCTCCGGGTTCAACCGGATTGCGGTCGAACAACCCATCGACATCGGAGAGCAGCAGCACCGCGCTCGCCCGCGCCGCCTGGGCAACCCGCGCAGCGAGTCGGTCATTATCGCCAAAGCGGATTTCCTGAGTGGCGACGCTGTCATTCTCGTTGATCACCGGCACCGCCCCGGCATCGAGCAGGCGCGTCAGCGTCGCGGTCGCGTTCAAGTAGCGGCGGCGATCCTCAAGATCCTCCAGCGTCAGCAGCAGTTGCGCGGCCGTCAGCCCGTGCGCGCCAAGCAGGTCGGCCCAGAGGCCAGACAGCGCGATCTGGCCGACCGCCGCGGCTGCCTGCGCATCGGCCAGACTGCCGCGCCCGCCCTTGGCGAGGCCGAGCTTGGCCGCCCCCAACGCAATCGCGCCCGAGGAAACGACGATCACCGCCTGCCCACGGGTGCGGGCCTCGGCTATTTCCGCGACCAATCCTTCGAGCCAGTTGCGTCGTACGCCCTGCCGATCGACCAGCAGCGACGAGCCGACCTTGACCACCAGCAGCGGGCAGGCGGCCGGATCGGCAAGGTCGGCAAGGCGGGCGATCTTCATGGGCGCGGGATTAAGCGAAACGGCAAAGGATGCAACTGCCGCAGCGCGACTCAAACCGGCGACCAGGGTGTATCGTCGCCCTCTTCCATTTCGCCGTCAGGCCGTTCGGTGACGGTGGCGGCGGGGAGGTAGGAAACCACCGCATCAAGCAAAGCATCGATGCCTTTGCCGGTCGCGCCGGAAATCGGGAACACCTTGGCTACACCGGCTTGCTTGAGTTCCTTCGAGAAGGCGCGAACCAGTTCGGCATCGACGAGGTCGATCTTGTTGAGCGCGACCAGGCGCGGCTTGTCCTCAAGCCCGGCGCCATAGGCTTCCAGTTCTTCCTCGACGATTTCCAGCGCCTCGACCGGATCGACACCGTTGACGTCGATCAGGTGGATCAGCACCCGGCACCGCTCGATATGGCCCAGGAAGCGGTCGCCCACCCCTGCTCCATCCGCCGCCCCGGCGATCAGACCGGGAATGTCGGCCAGCACGAACTCGCGCGCCTTGTGCCGCACCACGCCGAGCTGGGGGCGCAGCGTCGTGAAGGCATAGTCCCCCACCTTCGCCTTGGTGTTGGTGATCTGGTTGATGAAGGTCGACTTGCCCGCGTTGGGCAGCCCGACCAGCCCGGCATCGGCCAGCAGCTTCAACCGCAGCCAGACGTACATTTCCTCGAACGGCAGTCCCGGTTGGTGCTGGCGCGGGGCACGGTTGGTGCTGGTCTTGTAGCTGGCGTTGCCGCGCCCGCCCAGCCCGCCTTCGAGCAGCGTGACGCGCTGCCCGGCCTCGGTCAGATCGGCCAGGACCGTCTCGCGATCGTCGTCGGATATGATCTGGGTGCCGACCGGAACCTTGATCACCAGGTCCTTGCCCGCAGCGCCGTTGCGGTCCTTGCCCGATCCGTGAACCCCGCGTTGAGCCTTGAAGTGCTGGGTGTAGCGAAAGTCGATCAGGGTGTTCAGCCCCGCCATCGCTTCGAAAATGATGTCGCCGCCCTTGCCGCCGTTGCCGCCGTCAGGCCCGCCGTATTCGACGTACTTTTCCCGCCGGAACGAAACCGCCCCCGGCCCGCCCGCGCCGGAACGGATGTAGATCTTGGCCTGGTCGAGAAAATGCATGGATCTTGGCTAACGGTACGTGAGGGCTTCGACAACCCCGGATCAAGTCCGGGGCTGAGCGGGAGGTGGAAACTGGAGGGCGCGTTTTCGGGTTGGGATTTGGCTCAGGCCGGAGCGAGAATGGCGGGGTTCGAGTACCGGAGCGGAGCGACCTGCTGGTCATGAGCACCGAAAACGCAGAACACTGCCATTCGCAGCCCGGCATGCGGCAAATCACAGCCCGAAAACACTGGTGGAGCCGAGGGGGATCGAACCCCTGACCTCGTCATTGCGAACGACGCGCTCTCCCAGCTGAGCTACGGCCCCGTTCCAGTGCGAGTGCGAGGGCGAGCCCTCGCGCGAGCGGCCCCCTTAGCGAGAAGGTCGCGCGCTTGAAAGAGCTAAATTGCGTCTGCCCTCACTTCGTTGACGGCGTGGTCGCCGTGCCCACAGGAACCGCACTCGCCTTCGGTGTATATTTCGCATCCCAGGCCGCGGCATCCGCCCGGTACTGTTCATAGCTGCGGTAGAACTGCTCGAACACGCCATCCATCTGCGCAAGATTGCGGGTGGAGAAAGCGGCCAGATCGACCGGTTTCAATCCGGGCACCTCATGCGCCATAACCAGCGCCGCGTCGCAGAACTTGGGCAGGGTCGGCGGGAAGGCGTAATAGTTGTAAACCTGCGTCATGTAGGCTTCGCGCGGACGGACGAAGGTTGGCCCGTACTTCTGCCTGAATTCGGTATCGACCGCCTTGTTGACCTTGCCCAGCGCGATCCGGTTGGTCTTCAGATAGGTCTTGTAGGCGGTCAGGATGTCGGCGTGCTCGGGCCGCTGGCAATTGAGCGCGGCGACGTTGAAAGCCGATCGCACGTTCCATGAGGTCTGGTTCGAGGTGATCCCGGTGTTGATCGTCTGGCGCACGCCAGTCGCCCCGAGCTGCGGCACGGCCAGCAGCGGCGAGGCTCCCAGCGGCGGCATGGGCCGTGGCGGAATCACCACGACCTGCGGAGGTGGTGGCGGGGGAGGCGGCGGTGGAGTGGACTTCGGCCCGCACGAAGCGAGCGCTCCCAGCACCACGATGACGCTGCCGACCTTGATGTTCCTGCGAAGTTGCGAACCCATTTTACCTGTACGTCCCCGATCCAGTTCCGGCATTCTGCCTGGTCCCGCCTTGCTGCGGGCTGAAGAGGTTCCTAGACGCCTCGCCCTGCAAAGCAAATGCCCGGTGCGTCGGGTGGCGCACCGGGCACGATTGGACGTTCTGTCCTTACGTCTAGCGGCGCCCGCTTATCGGCGATCGCCCATGAAGCGCAGCAGGTAGAGGAACATGTTGATGAAATCGAGGTAGAGGCTGAGCGCGCCCATCACCACCGCCTTGCCTGCGAATTCGGTGCCGGCGACATAGGCGTATTGGTCCTTGAGCCGCTGGGTATCATAAGCGGTCAGGCCGGCGAAAATCAGCACCCCGAGAATGCTGGTAGCCCAGTACAATCCCGGCGACCTGAGCCACAGGTTGAGCAGCGATGCGACGATGATGCCGATCAGCCCCATGATCATGAAGCTGCCCATGCCCGAAAGGTCACGCTTGGTGGTGTAGCCAACCAGGCTCAACCCCGCGAACGAGGCGGCAGAGGCGAAGAAGGCCACCGCGATCGAACCCCCGGTATAGACCAGGAAAATGGTCGAAAGCGAAAGACCCATCACCACGGCGAAGGCCCAGAACAGGATCTGCAGCGTCGAGGTCTGCATCTTGTTGAGGCCAAAGCTGATCGCCAGAATGAAGCCCAGCGGAGCAAGCTGGATCAGCCAGCCCAGCGGCGATGTCATCACTTGCAGCGCCATGCCCGAACGGGCGAACAGCATCGCAACGATGCCGGAAAGCAGCACGCCCGAGGCCATGTAATTGTAAATCGACAACATGTGTCGACGCAGCCCCTGGTCGCGCGTATCGGCGCCCAGCACCTGTCCGTTGAGGGCCGGGCCTCCGCCGAAACTGGTGCGGGTCGACTGCGGATCGTTCCAGTCAGCCATGTGAGTCAAACTCCCTTCAGCCCGAAATGGGCGATGAGGGGAATATCGTGCGAGTCGCCCGTGCTTTCAAGCAAAACCGGACACGCCCCCCTGTATCGAATTGTAATCGTGCTATCCCCGGGCCATCGCGGCCATTTCGGCGTTGCGATCGCGCGCCGCCGTCAGGGTCGCCACGATCAGGCGCTTGAGCGCGCCATCGGCATCAAGCACGTCGAGCCCCTTCTGGGTGCTGCCACCCGGACTCGCAACGCGGCGGGCCAGTTCGGCCGGGCCGTGGGGCGAGGCGGCGGCCAGTTGCGCCGCCCCCTCAACCGTGGCGACCGCCAGCCGTTCGGCCTGGGCCGGGTCGAGCCCAAGCCTGGCCGCGCCATCGGCCAGCGCCTCGATGAAGCGATAGACGAAGCCCGGACCGCACCCGGCAAGCGCGGTCACGAGATCGAAATCGCTTTCCGCGGCGAGCCATTCCGGCGTTCCCAGCGGGTCCAGCAAGGCGGTAATCGCCGCGCGTCCGGCCTCATCGAGTCCGCGGCCGAACAACGCCAGCGGTGACTTGCCGATCGCCGCCGCAAGGTTGGGCATGACCCGGACCAGCGCGCCAGCATGCGGAAAGCGGGCCGCAAGACTATCCAGTTCCACCCCGGCGAGGATGGAAAGAAGGGTTACTTGCGGTCCGGCCGCCGCGGCCAGTGCCGGCGCCACGGCGTCGAGCAATTGCGGCTTCACACCCAGCAGGATGACATCGAATGCCTGGTCAGGCACTTCGCGGAGCAACCGCACTCCGGCGGGGGCATCGGGCAACTGCGGATCGACAACGGTGAAGCGGGCGGGGTCGATCCCGCCCGCCAGCCATCCGGCCAGCATCGCCCCGCCCATATTGCCGCAGCCGAAGATCAGAATGTCGGAACTGGTGGTCAAGGTCGGCACTCCAGGCTCCCCACCCGTTTGTGGAAGGGGATGGGGTAGGTCATTGGCCGCTTAGCGCCTGGGTCGCCGGTTGCCCACCCCCAACCCCTTCCGCAACCGGGAGGAACGGGGGGCGGATAGGGTGTCCGGACGAAAATCATTTATGTTCAAAACATTAATTCAGAAAAGGTGACAGAACAGGGTGTTGTGGTGTCACCTTCATTCGGGTTGCCACTCCGAAGCAGGCCCGCATTGTGACAGGATCGGGGCGTGTAGGAAACGACGCCAGGCCAGCGTGCAGGTCAGGCTTCGCCCGCCGCGTCGACCAATGCGCTTGTCAGCGCGTCGGCCGCGCTCTTGTCGCCCCACAGGACGAACTGGAAGGCAGGATAGAAGCGGTCGCATTCCTCAACCGCGGCCTCGACGGCGACCTGCGCCTGGGCAAGGCTGAGCAGACCCTCATCCCCTAGCAGCAGGCCGTGGCGGTAAAGCAGTACCGAGCCGTTCGACCAGATGTCGAAATGCCCGACCCAGAGCTGCTCGTTGACCAGCGCCAGAAGCTCGTAAACGGCCGCGCGCTTGTCATCCGGCACGCGGATGTCGGGCAGGCACAGCA
>JAGWUU010000379.1 GCA_028868335.1 Sphingomonadales bacterium
TCCACTTGATATTTGGGCGTCATTGACGTATATGGTCGCGGTGAAGACCCGCTCGATCACCGTTGCCGAGACGCAGGCATTCGCTCGCTCGGCCGAGAAGATTTGGAGCGAGGACGAACGCGCCGAGCTGGTCGATTACGTCGCCCATAATCCCGAGGTGGGCGACGTGATCCCCGGCACCGGCGGAGTGAGGAAGCTGCGCTGGGCGCGCTCGGGCAGCGGCAAGCGTGGCGGAGCGCGGGTGGTCTATTTCTACTACCGGCCCGATTGCCCGCTCTACCTGCTTCTGGCCTATGCCAAGGCGCAGATGGCGGACCTGAGCACAGACGAGAAGAAGGCAGTGGCCGCCTTCGCAGCGACGATCAAGGCCACGGTGGATTGATGGTAAGGAACATGGCGATGTCGGACTTTGGCAAGGACCTGCTCTCGGCGATGGAAGAGGCCGCAGCACATGCCCAGGGCAAGGGCAAGGTGGCGTGTGTGCATGTTGTCGAAGTGCCGGACGTGCGCGCGATCCGCGAGGAGTTGGGGCTGTCGCAACAGGCCTTCGCCAGTGCCTACCGGATTCCGCTGGCCACCCTCAAGGGCTGGGAACAGGGCCGCCGTCAGCCCGACGCCACCGCCAGCGCCTATCTCTCGGTCATTGCCCATCTGCCCCGCGAGGCCCGCGACGTGCTGCGCGCAGCCTGACCGAGCGGGCCTATTTTCGGGATCGTGGGAGGGGCCACGATGCTACGCATCGGACCCATAATTCAGATACACACCTCACGCACGGGTGCATGACGGTTTTCTGCGGGTCTGGCGGGATGCTATCCGCACGCTCTTGCTGGTGGTGCGGGCGTGATTGGCGCTTTTCCGCCGTTTCCGTGGGATGCGGATAGCACCCCCATTGTCATACAGCGCGCGCCGCAAGGCATATCCTGCACCTCAACCTATTCCGCGTCCTCGCCCTCGGCGGCCAGCGCGGTATCAAGCACGGCCCGGTCGCGGACAAGGCGGGCACCGGGATGCGTGGCGGCGTGGATCTCGGCGAGCTTGGCCGCCGATACACGGGTGTATATCTGCGTGGTCTCCAGGCTCTCATGCCCGAGCATGGCCTGGATGAACCGGATGTCCGCGCCGCCCTCCAGCATCAGCGTCGCGGCGGTGTGGCGCAAGAGGTGGCACGATCCCGGCTTGGCGGTGCCAGCGGCCTCGACGTAGCCGCGCACCTTCTCGGACAGGCGCTTAGGGCAGAGCGCGCGGCCATCGCGGCTGAGGAACAGGTTGCCCGGATCGCGGCCTGCAACGAGGCCGGGGCGCACCCGGTCGCGGTAAGCGGCAAGCCAGACCGTCGCCCGCTCGCCGAGCGGCACCACCCGGTCCTTGTTGCCCTTGCCCTTGCGCACCATCAGCATCGCGCGGGACTGGTCCATATCGTAGAGTTTCAGGTCCACCAGCTCGCTGCGCCGGATCGCGGTGGCGTAAAGCACCTCGAGCATCGCCCGGTCACGCAGGCCCAGCGGTTCCCCCACATCGGGCATGGCCAGGATCGCCTCGGCCTCCTCGGCGGTCAGCACGAGGGCGGGCAGGCGCTTTTCCGGGCGGGGGAGTTCGAGTTCCGAGGCCGGGTTCGAGAGGATGTGATTCTCGCGCGCCAGCCATTTGAACCAGGCGCGGATCGGCACAAGACGCTGCGCCTGGGTGCGGAACGACAGCGGCTCGCCACCCGGTTTGCGGTGGTAGTAGAGATGGCGCTGGTAGCGTTCGAGCACCGGCTTGGTCACCTCGTTCGGGCGCTCCAGCCCCCGCTCTGCGCACCACAGGATGAACGTGGAGAGGCCATGCCGCCGGTCGATGATCGTGGCGCCGGAGTAATTGCGCACGGCAAGGTGGG
>JAGWUU010000111.1 GCA_028868335.1 Sphingomonadales bacterium
TTTCGGGCAGTTCCACCTGCCAGCCATCGTCGATGCGCTGGCGGAACATGCCGTTCACATAGCGGATGCCATAGCCGTAGGCGGGGATGTCGAGGCTGGCGAGGCTTTCCATGAAGCAGGCCGCCAGCCGACCAAGCCCGCCGTTGCCCAGCGCGGCGTCGGGCTCCAGCTCTTCCAGTTCGGCCAGGTCGAGGCCGTGCGAGCGCATCGCCGCTTCCATCTCCTGGGTCAGCCCCATGTTCGACAGGGCATCGCGCAGCAGGCGGCCGATCAGGAATTCCAGGCTCAGGTAGTAAACGCGCTTGCCGCCCACCGCATAGGTGCGGGTGGTCGAATCCATCCAGGCATCGACGATCCGGTCACGCAGGGCCTTGACCATCGCGTTGTACCAGTCGTGTGGCTTGGCCGCGGCCTCGTTCTTGCCGACGCGATAGCGCAGGCATTCGAGGACCGCCGCGTCAAGATCACTGGTAGGGAATGAATCGGACAAGGCCACTGAATCGAGTCTCCGCTGTTGGTGCGCCGCGGCCGTTGATCGCCGTCGGCAGACGTTGCTCTTCAGTCACCCTCGGACTGGCAGCCTAAACGCTTTGCAATCGATGCTGCAACAGCCGTCTATGTTCCGAATTCGTATGGATTCGTCCCGGTCAGGGCCAGCGCGCCTGAAAGTGGAGCGCCTGGACCATATCTCCGGTCTTGCGCGGTGCCGATCCCGCCGGACAGCGCATCAGCCAGGTGGCTTGCGACAAGGCCCCCTGCACCCCGGAGTCCTGGTTGCCGATCGGCATCAGGCCGTCCGCCGCCCAGGCTGCGCGGGCGAAAGTTTCGCGATCGCCGGTAGGGCCAAGCGGGGCGGCAAGCGGCAGCGCCATCCAGCCGAGCAGGTCGCCAGTCGGCCGTCCCTGCAAAGCCGCGAGCAGCGGTGCAAGGAACAGCCGGGCGGTGACCATCGCCGAAGTCGGATTGCCCGGCAGGCCAAGCACCCAGACCGCTCCGGCGCGACCCAGCCAGACCGGCTTGCCCGGCTTGATCGCCACTTTGGCGAACAGCAGGTCGAGCCCGTGGGCGGCGAACATCGGCTTGGCGAAATCGCGTTCGCCCACCGAGGCTCCGCCAGTGATCACGACCAGATCGGCATTGGCCAGCGCCTCGCCCGCCACCTGCTCGAGAGCCGCCAGATCGTCGCCGCCGCTGAACCGCGCGGACAGCACCGCGCCATGTTCCGCGGCGAGGGCTGCCACGCCGTACGAGACCGATTCGGGGATCGTCAGCGGTCGGTCGCGGGCGGTGCCGGGCGGAGCGAGTTCGTCGCCGGTCGCGATCAGGGCCATGCGCGGCCGCCGACCAACCCTGACCCGCGCCCGGTCGGCAGCGGCGAGCGTGACCATGGCCAGCGGGTCAAGCACCCGTCCGGCGGGGAGCAGCAGGTCGCCGGCGGCAAAGTCGCTTGCAGCCTTGCGGACGTGGCGACCGGGGCCAAACGGCTGGACAATCGCCATCGTGTCCCCGTCGCGGGCGCAGTTCTCTTGTATGACGATCCCGTCCGCCCCCGGCGGAAGTGCCGCCCCGGTAAAGATCCGCACCGCCTCGCCCGGCCCGACCGGCGGTGGCAGCGCACCGCCCGCCGCGCTTTCCCCGATTACCGCAAAGCTCTTGCCCACGGCAGCTTCGGCATAGCGCAGCGCATAGCCATCCATCGCCGACACGTCGCGACGGGGCGAGGGAATCGCGGCGTGGACCGGCTCGGCCAGCACGCGCCCGGCAGCCTCGGCGATCGGAACCTCATCATCGGGCAAGGGCGCGACCGCGCCCGCCAGCAGGGCCTGGGCCTCGTCGAACGAAATCACGCGCAGACGTCGCGCAGGCGCGGGAGGGCGCCGGCGATCGAACAGGGTTTGTGGCGGCTGTCGAATTCCAGTTCGAGCAACCCGTCCCAGGCATCGCGGCAGGCTCCGGTCGATCCGGGGACGCAGAAGATGAAGGCATCGCCAGCCTGCCCCGCGAAGGCGCGGGATTGCATCGTCGCCACGCCCACAGTTTGCAGACTCTTGCCCTGGAAGGCCACTGCAAAACCATCCATCTCGCGGCGGAGCAGCGGCTTCACCGCCTCGGGCGTGTTGTCGCGCGGGGAAAAGCCGGTGCCGCCGGTGGTCAGCACGATCTCGATCTCAGGGCGAGTCAGCCATTCCTCGATCCGGGCGCGGATCGCGGGGATGTCATCGCGCACGATCGCCCGGTCGTGCAGCACGTGCCCTGCCCCGGTCAGCCTTTCGCACAAGAGCGCGCCCGAAGTGTCGGTTTCGAGCGTGCGGGTATCGGAAATGGTCAGCACCGCCATGCCGAGCGGGTGAAAGACGAGCGAGGTATCGATTCCGGCCATGACTGCGCGATGCCACGAATGGCGATACGACTCTACCCTTCATCGAAGCCGAAGGGCTCGATCCCCCGGCGGGTGTCGTCTGAAAGGATCTCGCGCCCCATCGGCGGCGCGGCGCGGGCGGCGCAGGCGGGCCTGTTGCACAGGCGGCAGGTCACGCCGATCGGCGTTGTCTCGACCGCCCTTGGATCGCTGCCCCGCGCATAGACCAGTTGCGGGGCGTGTTCGGCGGCGCAGGCCAGGGCAATCGCCCGGGTCATCCGGGGCCGCTCCCACGATCCGCCCCCGGCGTTGACGGTCCGGGCGATCGAGAAGAACCGCTGGCCGTCCGGCAGCTCAAGGAACTGGGTGACGATCTCTCCGGGAGTGCGGAACACCGAATGGACCGACCACAACGGACAGCCGCCGCCGTGCGCGGCGAAGGGGAAACCCGCCCCGTCGAGCCGCTTGGAGACGTTGCCCGCCGGATCGACCCGGATGAAGAAGAACGGAATGCGCAGCATCCCCGGCCGTCCCAGCGAGGTCAGGCGGTGGGCAACCTGTTCGAAGCTGGTGCCGAACTGCCGGCTGAGCGCCTCGACGTCGTAGCTTCGCGCCTCCACCGCGCGGGCGAAGCGATCGTAGGGCATCAGGATCGCCGCCGCGCCATAGGCGGCCAGCGCGCGGCGGACGAGAGTGGCGGCGGTGGCGCTGGCAAACTGCGCGCTATCCATCGCCGCCGCGATTTCGCGCTTCAGCGCGGTGTAGGCGATGTGGCTCGCCACCTGGAAAGCGCGGCTGGCGCCATCCAGTGTATCGTCGATCAAGAGCTGGCTGTTGTGCCGGTCATGCCGCCGCACCGCGTCCATCATCACGTCGGGCGGAAGGTAGCGGACGCGCAGGCCCTGTTCGGTGCGGAGCCATTCGGCGGTCGATCCGGCCCGGGCGATCGCGGCGGCGATTTCTTCGGCCTTGCTGTCGATGCCGTGGAAATAGTTGCGGTGGTGCGCCACGAAGCGCCGCGCCTCGGCAACGGGATCGCTGCCCGGCTCGGCTCCCGGCGCCTCGCGCTGTTCGGCGAGTGCGCGTTGCTCGCGCGCGTAGGCGTTGTGCAGGCGCAACAATGCCTCGCTGATGCCGGGGAAGCTGGTGGCAAGATCGGCGACTTCGAGCGCAGGCAATTCGATGTCGGCAAACAGCGGGTCGCGGAGCACCTGGCCGATGCGCCGGGCATAGTCCTCCGCATCGTCTCCCGCGAAATCACTCAGGTCTAGGCCATAGCTGCGCGCCAGGCGGAGCAGCAGATCGGCGGTAAGCGGGCGCTGGTTGCCTTCGAGCAGGGCAACATAGCTGGGCGAAATGGCAAGGTCTGCCGACATCGCCTGCTGGGTCAGCCCCAGTTCGCGGCGCAGGCGGCGCAGGCGGGGACCGAGGTAGAGAGGGCGCGATTCGGCCATGGCTCAGCGTTTTGTCATGTCAGCACAACTTTACAAGGAAAAGTTGTAATGAATTACAACCTTACTCTACGCGCCCTTCCCGCAGTGCAGCATCGGCGGCAAGACGGGGGGCATACCACGGCCGCAGGGCCCCTCCCGAGGACAACGCCATGACCTACCAGCAAACCATCGCCGAGGCGAATTCGACCATCACCCCCAACGCGCAGACCTGGAGCGGGATCGATGCCGCCAGCATTGCGCGGATGCGGCTTCAGAACCGTTTCCGGACCGGGCTGGACATCGCGAAGTACACCGCGAAGATCATGCGCCGCGACATGGCCGCCTATGACGCCGATCCGGCCAACTACACCCAGTCGCTGGGCTGCTGGCACGGCTTCATCGGCCAGCAGAAGATGATCTCCATCAAGAAGCACTTCGGCACGACCAAGGGCCGCTACCTCTACCTCTCGGGCTGGATGATCGCCGCGCTGCGCAGCGAATTCGGCCCGCTGCCCGACCAGTCGATGCATGAAAAGACCAGCGTTCCGGCGCTGATCGAGGAACTCTACACCTTCCTGCGCCAAGCCGACGCGCGCGAGCTGGGCGGCCTGTTCCGCGAGCTTGACGCCGCCAAGGCGGCGGGCGACGCGGTCAAGACCCATCGCCTGCTGGCCCAGATCGACGATTTCCAGACCCACGTGGTTCCGATCATCGCCGATATCGACGCCGGGTTCGGCAATGCCGAGGCGACCTATCTTCTCGCCAAGAAGATGATCGAGGCGGGCGCCTGCGCCATCCAGATCGAAAACCAGGTCTCCGACGAGAAGCAGTGCGGCCACCAGGATGGCAAGGTCACCGTGCCGCACGAGGACTTCCTCGCGAAGATCCGCGCGGTTCGCTACGCCTTCATGGAGCTGGGCATCGACGACGGGATCATCGTCGCCCGCACCGACTCGCTGGGCGCGGGCCTCACCAAGCAGATCGCCTTCACCCGCGAACCGGGCGACATCGGCGACCAGTACAACGCCTTCCTCGATTGCGACGAAGTGACCGAAATCGGCCACGGCGACGTGCTGATCAGCCGCGACGGCAAGCTGCTGAAGCCCAAGCGCCTGCCCAGCAACCTCTACCAGTTCCGCCCCGGAACCGGCGAGGACCGCTGCGTGCTCGATTGCATCACCAGCCTCCAGAATGGCGCCGACCTGCTGTGGATCGAAACCGAAAAGCCGCATATCGGCCAGATCGGTGGCATGGTCAGCCGGGTCCGCGAAGTGATCCCCAATGCCAAGCTGGTTTACAACAACTCGCCCAGCTTCAACTGGACGCTCAACTTCCGCCAGCAGGTGTTCGACGCCTGGAGTGCCGAGGGCAAGGATGTGTCGGCCTATGACCGCGCCAGGCTGATGAGCGTCGACTATGACGCCACCGATCTGGCCGCCGAAGCCGACGAGCGCATCCGCACCTTCCAGCGGGACGCGGCGCGCGAGGCGGGGATCTTCCACCACCTGATCACCCTGCCGACCTACCACACCGCGGCGCTCAGCACCGACAACCTCGCCAAGGAATACTTCGGCGACGCCGGGATGCTGGGCTACGTCAAGAACGTCCAGCGCGAGGAAATCCGCCAGGGCATCGCCTGCGTCAAGCACCAGAACATGTCCGGTTCGGACATCGGCGACGACCACAAGGAATACTTCGCCGGTGAAGCCGCGCTCAAGGCGGGCGGATCGGCGAATACCATGAACCAATTCGCGGCCTGACGCCGCGGAGGGAACCAATTCGCGGCCTAAACACCCGCAGTACATCTTCCTGGGGAGGAAGTTTGGCCCGTCGCGTGCCCCTTTCACGCGGCGGGCCATTTATTTACGCCTTGGTAACCGCCACGCGCGCACAATCAGCACATGGCCCAAGCCCTGACCTTTGCCGCGCAGCAGGCAATCCGCCTCTCTCCCGACGCGACCCGGCGGGCGCTGGTCTATAGCTGCGCGCTGGCGCTGATCGGCGCGGGCTACTTCGCCCCGGCCGCCGCGGCGAGCACCGTATGCCTCGCCAGCAAGGCCTTCGCCGCCTCGATCTAGGGTTTTCCCTGCGCCTCAAGGTTACACCCTGTCCGGGTGTCTTTCAGCATAGATTACAACGCGATAAAACCGTCCAAGGTGACACATTCGGTTTTTCGGATGTTGCCTGTCAAAGAGCGCCCAGGCACGCGGCCCGGTGAGCGCGGACCATGTCACGGATGGGCGATGTAGGACACACGGTTCTCAGCCGAATCCAAGGTCCGCTGCATTTTCCCGTCACCCCGGGCTTGACCCGGGGTCCCGCGCTTCTTCCGCAACGTCAAAGGAGGCAGCGAGATCCCGGGTCAAGCCCGGGATGAAGGGTTTCATGCCGCGGGCGGCGACGACGAAATGGGCCTCGATTTCGGCATGCTGAGGTCCGTCCGGACGTGACCGAATCGCCTCTCCCCAGCGGGGAGGGGTTGGGGTGGGGGCTCCACGCTCGACGGGGCAGAACCTATGCATGCAGCAACCGCCACAGCGCCGCCGCTGCCGAAATGCCGAGGACGGCCCCGGTGAAGATCCGCCACGCGGCATCGCCGATCCGGCCGAAGGCCTTGTGCCCCAGCCAGTTGCCCAGCAGCACCGCGGGAAAAAGCGCTGCTGCCAGGGTCGGCTCGCGCCATGTCGCGACCTTCAATACCAGTGCCGATGAAACCCCGGCGATCGAGGTCGCCAGAAAGATCGTCATCATCGAGGCCCGCGCCAGCAGCGGCGGGATCGCGCGGCGCAGGTAATAGGGCACCACCGGCGGGCCGGGCATCCCGGCAAACCCGGTGAGCACGCCCGAGAG
The DNA here is from genome assembly GCA_028868335.1 of Sphingomonadales bacterium. Lineage (GTDB taxonomy): Bacteria > Pseudomonadota > Alphaproteobacteria > Sphingomonadales > Sphingomonadaceae > Novosphingobium. Next base: position 6,643 of record JAGWUU010000111.1, read on the forward strand.
GATCCCGGTCACCCCGGTCTCGGCCACGCCGGGCAGATGGTGCGCGGGCCGCTTGGGCAGCAGCACCAGCACGAACGAGCCGAGCGCGATCAGTGCGATCGCCATCCGCGCCAGCGCCGGATCGGTCCGCGCCAGCAGCAGCACCCCCAGCGGGGTCGCCGCCACGGCGAGGCCCGATATGACGAAAGCGCTCCGTTCGCTCTGCCCGATGATCCGCTTCAGCCCGACCAGCCCGATCAGCAGCCCCAGCCAGTTCGCCACCACCACCGCCTCGCGCGGGGGAATGGCCAGGCCCAGCACCGGAACCAGCAGGATCGCCATGCCAAACCCGGCAAGCCCGCGCACGAAGGAGGCGGCGAGCGTGGCAATCAGCGCGACTGCGATCTGGGTCCAGTCCAGTCCCAGCACATCCCTCTCCCCGTTCGTGTCGAGCGAAGTCGAGACACCTTCGCGCCCGTGTCCCGACTTCGCTCGACACGAACGGGCGTGGGCTGATTACCGCAAATCGGGCGGGGTCGCCTCGGCCTTGAGCAGCGCGATCGCTTCGGCCAGCGGCATGACCTTCTGGTGCTCGGCGCCAAGCGTGCGCAGGGCGACCGTGCCTTCCTCGGCCTCGCGCTTGCCGACCACCAGCAGGTGCGGAACCTTTTGCAGCGAGTGTTCGCGCACCTTGTAGTTGATCTTCTCGTTGCGAAGATCGGTTTCTACACGAATGCCTGCCGCCTTGAGCGCGTCGGTCACTTCAGCGGCATAGCCGTCCGCATCGGACACGATCGTCGCCACCACCGCCTGGACCGGGGCGAGCCACACCGGCAGCTTGCCCGCGAAATGTTCGATCAGGATGCCGATGAAGCGTTCATAGCTTCCGAAGATCGCGCGGTGGAGCATGACCGGGCGATGCTTTTCCCCGTCCTCGCCGACATAGCTCGCGTCCAGCCGTTCAGGCAGCACGCGGTCTGACTGGATCGTGCCGACCTGCCAGGTCCGCCCGATCGCGTCGGTCAGGTGCCATTCGAGCTTGGGGGCATAGAATGCACCTTCGCCGGGCAGTTCCTCCCAGCCGTATTCCTCTGTCGCCAGCCCTGCCTCGATCACCGCATTGCGCAGTTCCGCCTCGGCCTTGTCCCAATCGGCATCGCTGCCGAAGCGCTGATCGGGCCTCAACGCCAGCTTGACCGCGTAGGTGAAGCCGAAGTCCCTGTAGATCCGGTCGGCCAGTTCGCAGAACGCCTTCACCTCGCTGACGATCTGGTCCTCGCGGCAAAAGATGTGTGCATCGTCCTGGGTGAACTGGCGAACCCGCATCAGGCCGTGCAGCGCCCCGTGCGGCTCGTTGCGGTGGCAGCAGCCGTTTTCGTAGATGCGCAGCGGCAGGTCGCGGTACGACTTGATCCCCTGCTTGAAGATCAGGATGTGCGCCGGGCAGTTCATCGGCTTCAGCGCCATCCAGTCCGCCTCGCCCGAGATCACCGGACCCTCATCGTCGGTATTCGGCACTTCGTCGGGAATGACGAACATGTTCTCGCGATACTTGCCCCAGTGGCCTGATTGCTCCCACTGGCGCGCGTCCATCACCTGCGGAGTCTTGACCTCGCGGTAACCCGCGCCGTCGATCGCGCGGCGCATATAGGCTTCCAGCTCGCGCCAGATCAGATAGCCCTTAGGGTGCCAGAACACCGATCCGTGGGCTTCCTGTTGCAGGTGGAACAGGTCCATCTCCTGCCCCAGCTTGCGGTGATCGCGCTTGGCGGCTTCCTCCAGCCGGGTGAGGTGGGCATCGAGTTGCTTCTTGTTGAGCCAGCCGGTGCCGTAGATGCGCGTCAACTGCGCGTTCTTCTGGTCACCACGCCAGTATGCGCCCGCCACGCGCATCAGCCTGAAGGCCTGGGGATCAAGCTTGCCGGTGGAGGGCAGGTGCGGACCCCGGCACATGTCGAGCCAGTCATTGCCCGACCAATAGACCGAAAGCTCCTCGCCCTCAGGCAGCTCGGCAGCCCATTCGGCCTTGAAACGCTCGCCTTCAGAAGTCCACTTGTCGATCAGCGCCTGGCGGCTCCACACCTCGCGGCGCAGCGGCTTGTCGGCGGCGATGATCCGCCTCATCGCCGCTTCGATCGCGGGCAGATCATCCATGCTGAAGGGTTCGCGGCTGGCGGGGGCCATCACGTCATAATAGAAGCCATCGTCGGTCGCCGGGCCGAAGGTGATCTGCGTTCCGGGGAACAGCGTCTGCACCGCCTCTGCGAGCACGTGGGCATAGTCATGCCGGGCAAGCTCGAGCGCCTCTGCCTCGTCGCGCGCGGTGATGAGCGCGAGGTGCGCATCGCCGGTGAAGGGCCGCGAAAGGTCCACCAGTTCGCCATCCACCCGCGCCGCCAGCGCCGCCTTGGCAAGGCCGGGGCCGATGGCAAGGGCAACGTCGCCGGGAGTCGAGCCAAGCGGCATGAGGCGCGAGGATCCGTCGGGCAGGCTGATGGTGATCTGGTCAGACATGCGCGCCGCCCTAAAGCAGCGTGGGGCGCGCTTCAAGCCGGGTGGGATTTTGCCGTGATCTGCGTCAGCAGGCTCGCCGCCGCCCAGCCCGCTGCCATGCACAGGAACGGCATGGCGACAAAGTGGAACCGCGCCATGCCGAAGAACATGACGGCAATCACGCTGGGATAGGCGGCGATGGCATAGGGCAGCAGCCACCAATCGATCCAGCGCTGGCCAGCGGCGCGGCGTTTGCGCAGCATCAGCACGGCGGCGAGCGCGGCGAGGCCGAGCAGCATGAAGTACCACGCCTGGTTGACGATCCGCACCAGGCGGAACAGCCCGGCATGGGCGGCATAGCCCGGATAGCCGCCTTCATAGGCCCATTGCGCCTCGCCATCGGGGGCCCAGAGCTTGGCGAGCTTGAGCGGGATCAGCTTGAGGAACTGCGCGGGGTGGGTGGCGATCCATTGTTTGGCCAGCCGGGTGCTTTCCCGATCAAAGCCGATTTCATCGAGGTCATGCCGCGCGCCCAGCTGGCGGATCACCGGGGTATCGACGG
>JAGWUU010000112.1 GCA_028868335.1 Sphingomonadales bacterium
TGAGGCGAAGGGGACGACGGTATGGCCATCGGTCAGGGCAAAGAAGCTCGCCTCCTCACCCTCGAGGAATTCCTCGATCACCGCTTCGGCGCCAGCCGCGCCGAAACGACCGGCAAAGATCTCGCTGACGGCCTGCTCGGCCTCGACCATGGACATGGCGACGGTAACGCCCTTCCCCGCGGCGAGGCCATCGGCCTTGATCACCACCGGCACGCCGAAACGGGCAAGCGCGGCCATGGCGTCATTCTCGGTGGCGACGCGCTCGTAGCCACCGGTCGGGATATTGGCGCGGGCGCACAGGTCCTTGGTGAAGCCCTTGCTCCCTTCCAGTTGCGCCGCAGCCTTGTTTGGCCCGAACACCGGAACCCCGGCGTGGCGCAGCTCATCGGCGAGGCCATCGACCAGCGGCGCTTCCGGGCCGATCACCACCAGGCCGATCCGCTGCGCCTCGCAGAAGGCCAGGACGGCGGCATGATCGGCGGCGTCCAGCACGATCAGTTCGGCGTGTTCACCGATGCCCGGATTTCCCGGTGCGGCAAACAGCTTCGTACACAGGCGGGATTGCGCCAGCTTCCATGCCAGCGCATGTTCGCGCCCACCCGATCCCAGAAGCAGGATATTCATGTCGCCGCCGTCCTATTCCGAAGAAGAATCTGCCGGGCTGGTAGCGAAGGACTCCGCCGGGGACAACGCCGCAGCGCTGTCCGTCAGCGAGATTTCCGCCTTGCTCAAGCGCACGGTCGAGGACCGGTTCGGCTATGTGCGGGTGCGGGGCGAACTTTCGGGAGTGAAGCGCGCCGCCTCGGGCCATGTCTATCTGGCGCTCAAGGACGCGAATGCCCGGCTCGACGGGATCATGTGGCGCGGCACGGCGCAGCGGCTGGCCTTCCAGCCTGAGGACGGGCTTGAAGTGATCGCCACCGGCAAGCTCACCACTTATCCCGGCCGCTCGAACTACCAGATGGTGATCGAGCGGATGGAAGTGGCGGGCGAGGGCGCCCTGCTCGCCCTTCTGGCCAGAACCAAGGCGCGGCTGGAAGCGGAAGGGCTGTTCGCCCCCGCGCGCAAGCGAGCGTTACCCTACCTTCCCGACGTGATCGGCGTCGTCACCTCGCCCACCGGAGCGGTGATCCGCGACATCCTCCACCGCCTTGCTGACCGTTTTCCCAGCCGGGTGCTGGTCTGGCCGGTGCTGGTCCAGGGCCAGGGCGCTGCGGAGCAGGTAGCGGCGGCGGTGCGTGGCTTTTCCACCCTGCCCCACATTGGCCCGATCCCGCGCCCCGACCTGGTGATCGTGGCGCGGGGCGGCGGCTCGATCGAGGACCTGTGGGCCTTCAACGAAGAGATCGTGGTCCGCGCGATCGCCGAATCGCAGATCCCGGTGATTTCCGCCGTCGGGCATGAGACAGACACGACTCTCGCCGATTTCGCCGCAGATCGCCGTGCGCCAACGCCCACCGCCGCCGCGGAAATGGCCGTTCCGGTCCGTTCCGATCTTGCCACCCAGCTTGCCGAACTGGCCTTGCGCGAACGCCGCGCCGTGCTGCGACCGTTGCAACTGGGGCGCGAGCGGCTGGCGGCCCGGGCCGAGCGTTTGCCAAAACTCGAGAGCCTGTTGAGTCCGCAGGCGCAAAGGCTGGATGACCTGTCCGACCGGTTGCGACGCGGGCTGGTCGACCGCACCCAGCTCGCGCGGGGCGAGCTGCAACGCGTTGGTGCGCGGCTTTCGCTGCCGCTACTCGCCGCGCGGCTCGGTCGTGCGCGCGACCGGCTTGATGCGACCGGGCGATTCCTGCATTCGCTCGATCCAGATCGGGTGTTGCAACGCGGCTATGTCCGCGTCACCGGGCCCGATGGCCGTACTTTGGTCAGTCGTGCCACGGCGGCGGAGCAGGCGGGCCTGTCGCTGCACTTTCGCGATGGCGAACTCGCGGTGGTCCCGGCGGGCGCCGCGACGGCCCGTGCTCCGGCCAGGGCGAAAGCTGCCGCGCGTCCTCCCGCGCCCGAACAGGGTAAATTGCTCTGAAAGGTTGCTTGGGTTAGACTGGCGCCATGCTGATGAATTCCACCGATCGCGCCGCCAGCCTGTTCTACCAGCCCAACGGGTTCCGCGTGTTGAGTCCGGGCACTCATGTGATCTGCGCCGCCAGCGGTGACGCCGTGTCGCTTGAGGCATTGCGTTACTGGAGCGTCGACCGTCAGGAAGCCTACGCCAGTTGCGAGTTGGCGACGCAAAGGCTGCTCGGCCAGCGATGATCCGCAAGCCTCTCCTGCTCGCCGGAGCAGGTGTGCTGCTCCTCGGCCTGGCCCTGATAACGGGGCTGAACGCCCGCGCCGCCGAGAGTCTTGGACTGCTGCCTCCACCCGATTTCGGCCTGAACGGCCAATTGACCCAGGGGGGCTGGGCGCGTGGCCTGGCGCCGAAGGGTGCAAGCCAATTGTCGTTCAACGGCAAGCCGGTGCCGCTGGCCGCCGATGGGCGCTTCCTCATCGCATTCGATCGCGATGCCGGGCCATCGGCGCAAGTCAGCGCGAAACTGGCCGATGGTCGCGTGACGACACGCGCGCTGACCATTTCGCCGCGCGCCTGGAAGCTCGAATATATTCCTATCGGCCCACGCCCCGGCACTCCGCCGAGCGAGGAATTCGCGCGACGCCGCGCGACCGAGCTGGTCCAGATCAATGCCGCACGCGCCGTCGACCACGATAGCCCGGGCTGGCGGCAGAAATTCATCTGGCCGGTTTATGGCCGCCTGTCGGGCCGGTTCGGCTCGCAGCGGATCTACAATGGCACGCCGGGCAGCTACCATTCGGGCCTCGACATTGCCACGGGGGCCAGCGGCACGCCCTTCGTAGCCCCGGCGGACGGCGTAGTGATCCTCGCCGCAGAAAGCCCTTTCACACTGGAGGGCCGGTTGCTGATGATCGACCACGGCATGGGCCTCAACAGCGCGTTCCTGCATTGCTCGAAACTGGCGGTGAAGGTGGGCGATGTGGTTCACCAGGGCCAGTACCTCGGCAACATCGGCATGACCGGTCGCGCCACCGGCCCGCACCTTCACTGGTCAATCAAATGGCACGATTCGCGCCTCGATCCACTGCTGTTCACCGGAGCGATGCCGGGGCGGTAGAGTGGAGGAACAGCGTGAAATCCTTCCAACAACCGGAGCGATTTCGCCGCTGAAGCCTTTGCCATGATTTGGCGTTCGTTTGTGCAATGAAAGTGCGACAATCGCGCCACGCCGTGTAATATAGTTGCGGTTGCAACTGTATAAATCCCGGAATTGCTTGGATTGATAACTAACGGCACTGTTGCACAATGGTTACATGGTCCGTTGAATTTACACGACTGTCAGCCATTCTCTTTGCCCGCATCGCGCCAATCCGTCATCAACCCCCATCGCCTTATGCGGCTGGCGTGTGCTCCACCAACGGGTCCGTGGGGCATTGAGGGGCAAGTACGCGGCAGCTCGCACAGGGCCTTTGGGTGTGATCCAATTCCCGGCGCACCCAGTCGAAAAAGGGACTGGAACGTGAAGAAAACCACTCTTACCGCTCTGAAAGTTGGCGCGGCACCGCTGGTGCTGGGCCTTGCTTTCGTCAGCAATGCTGCGCACGCGCAAAATGCCGCCAAGGTTGATTGTGCGGCGAACCCGAACGATGCTTCGTGCGTCGAGGACAAGGGACAGATCGTCGTTACCGGCTCGATCGTCCGTAACCCGGCAGCGGCTACCGCTTCGCCGGTCACCTCGCTCTCAGCCGACGACCTTTCCAAGCGCGGCATTTCGTCGATGGCCGACGCTCTGCAGTCATTGACCGCGAACAACGCCGGTACGGCCCCGCCGAGCTGGTCGTCGTTCGGCTTCGCAACCGGCGCCAGCGCGGTCTCGCTGCGCGGCCTCAACGATGCCTACACGCTGACGCTGTTCAATGGCATGCGTACCGCCCCTTATCCGCTGGCTGACGACGGTTATCGTAACTTCGTCGACATCAACACGATTCCGAGTTCTATTGTCGACAGTATCGACGTTTTGCAGGACGGTGCTTCGGCAACCTATGGTTCGGACGCGATCGCGGGCGTGGTCAACGTTATGATCAAGCGCCAGGTCAAGGGCCTGCATCTTGCTGGTTCGGCCGGCATTTCAGGTGTTGGCGACGCGGGTGAGCGCAAGATCAGCGGAACGTTCGGTTACGGTGATCTCGAGGAGCAGGGCTTCAACGTCTACGTCAACGGCGAATACCAGAAGAACGATGCTCTCAAGCTGAGCGCTCGCGGTTATCCGTTCAATACCGCTAACCAGAGCCTGATCTGCGGTACTTCCGCCCAGGGTTGCTTGTTCAACGGTATTCGTAACGGTGTACAGCCTGACGGTACCGCAAGCGCTTTCACCAGCACGATGATCCCCTTTGTGCGTCCGTACACCGCGGGTCTTTCTGCGCTTGGTCCGAACCAGATGGCCAATCCGGCACAGGGCTGCGGATTACTTCCTTCACACACTCTGACGGCCGCGGAACTTGCTACGCTAACAGCGGCTCAAAGGGCGGCCATTCCGGCAAACGGTGTGGTTTGCCAGCAGGATAACGCGAACCTTTACCGCTATTACAACTCGGTCACAGAGCGTAAGGGCGGCAACATTCGGGCAACCTTCAAGCTGGGTGATCGCGCCGAAGCTTACGGTATGTTCAACTATTACAATACGATCACTGACAACTTCACCACGCCGACTGGCTACACCGGGCAGACCACTCCGGGTGATGTCCAGGTGACCGTCAGCCGTATCTTCCTGCCGGCCTACGTCTGCTCGGCTGGTACGTCTGCAATCGTCGGTGGCGATCTGATCGCGTCGGGTTGTAACGCAGCGAACGGAACCCTCAACCCGAACAACCCGTTTGCCGCTGCAGGGAATCTCGCCCGTCTCACCGCTTTGCCGGCCATTCCTCGTGAAACCTATGCGAATTCGAAGGTCTATCGCTTTACCGCCGGTGTCAGCGCGACCTTTGGTGATGGCTGGAACTTCAACCTTGATGGTACCCACTCGACTGCGGTTCTTGACCGCACGGACAAGGGCTACATCATGGTCCAGGGCCTGATGGATGCAGTTGCCAAGGGCACCTTCAACTTCATCGATCCGGCGGCCAACTCAGCAGCGCAGATTCAGGGCGTATTCCCCGATTCGCACAATCACTCGACCTCGAAGCTGACGCAGGTCGTCGCCTCGCTGAACAAGGATGTGTTCGAACTGCCGGGTGGCATGCTCAACATCGCTGTTTCGGGCCAGTATCGTTATGAAGCGATCCACAACCCGAGCGCCAACCCCGCCATGGCAAACGATGCTGCCCGCTATTACAGCATCAACGCCGTCGGCGTGGACGGCAGCCGCAGCGTTTGGTCAGCGTCGTATGAAATCAGTGCCCCGATCCATGAAATGCTCAGGGTCAAGGCTGAAGGTTCGTACGATCACTACTCGACCCACCAGGCACGCTTCTCGCCGAAGTTCGAGGCTGAGTTCAAGCCGATCCCCGAAGTCAAGCTGCGCGGCACCTTCTCGAAGGGCTTCCGCATCCCCAGCTTCAGTGAATCGTTTGCTCTGCCGACGACGGGTTACGTCAACAGCAACATCAACTGCGCCAATGCCGCAGTCTATGGTGCATTCTGTGCGGCTCACGCCTCGAACCCGGCCTACTATTCGGGCGGCTACAGCTACGGCCTGACCTCTGGCGGCAACCTCAACCTCAAGCCTGAGGTTTCGACCGGATTCACTGGTGGCATCGTGATCCAGCCGACACCGCGGATCACCTTCACCGCCGATTACTACTCGATCAAGATCGACAATCTGATCGTGGGCGTCTCGGCCACCCAGGCAATGATCAACAGTTACTACCAGAACAACGGTGCAGTGAACATTCCGGGTATCTCCGTGACGGCAGCCCTGCCCGATCCGAACAACCCGAATGCGCTGCCCCTGCTCGGTAACATCATTGGTTCGTACAAGAACGCGGACAAGTTCGTTGCCCGTGGTATGGACTTCTCGGCAAAGGCGAAGTTCCCGCTCAGCAACACTGTGACCTGGACGACCACCGCTTCGGCCTCGATGCTGCTGCGGCTTGAGCAGACGCTCGATGACGGCACGGTCCAGCGTTACGATGCCTCGCTGGGCAACTGCAACATCACGTCGTGCTCCGGTGCTCCGAAGTGGCGCGTAGTGTGGCAGAACACGCTGGACTTCAACGACAAGGTCGGTGTGAGCCTGACGGCGAACTACACCAGCGGCTACTCGGAAGTCGCCACCGATTCGGGCGGCGTCTATGGCAATTGTCAGGCCAGCGTCGACAATGGCCAGGTCCTTGGCTGGAACGACGGTTCGCCCGTGCAGTGCTACGCCAAGTCGACCTTCTATCTCGATGGTCATATCGAGGCGAAGGTGGCGCCGAAGTTCAAGATCTACATGGACATCAAGAACATCTTCGATCGCAAGGCGGACTACGAACCGAATGCGGCCTATGGCCTCTATCAGTTCAACCCTGCCTGGCAGGATTCACTGTTCATCGGCCGCTATTTCCGAGTCGGAGCCAAGGTCGACTTCTAAGTCGACGGCGAACATCGGAAGCAGAAGGGCGGGTCTTCGGACCCGCCCTTTTTGTTTGCGCTCCGTAGAAGAGTATCTTCTCCCCTGTGCAGGGGCTGGAAAGGCATGCTGATGCTTGGGCGGCGATGCGAGGCTGTAGGTTTAGCCAACTTCCCCAAATGAGAACGCACAGTCGCATTGCGAATGGAATGGTCTGGGCTGGCTTTGACCTCCGCTCGCTTGCTTCGTTCGGACCTGTGGATGTCGTGCACCGCGATGGTGGTCACGTCCCTTGCGAACAAGCAAAAAGGCGCGCGGATTGCTCCGCGCGCCTTTTGTCTGTCAGGAATGCCCGATCAGGCGGCCTGCTTTTTCACCAGTTCGCGCTTCACCTTGAGCGCGGTGGTTGACAGCTTGTCGTCTGCGGTCTTGAGCAGCCAGTTGTCCAGCCCGCCGACATGCTCCACCGAGCGCAGACCGTGGGTCGAAACGCGGAACTTGAAGCTGCGGTCAAGACCTTCGGACATCAGCGTGACGTGCTGCAGGTTGGGCAGGAAGACGCGCTTGGTCTTGTTGTTGGCGTGGCTGACGTTGTGGCCTACTTGGCGGCCCTTGCCGGTCAGTTCGCAGATACGGGACATGGCTAAACTCGCTTCGAAAATTCGTTGCCCATGAAGGGGAAGGCGCGCCCATACCGATTCACCCTTGCGGGGTCAAGGTATTGCGGCCAATTGCGCGGAAATGAGCCGCTGGCCCTTGCCCGAACCGATGAAACTGGCGCTGGATCAGGCCCGATTGGGCGAATCCGCCGGTGAAGTGCCGATCGGCGCGGCGCTGATCAAGGACGGGGTGGTGATCGCGCAGGCCCACAACGCCCCGCGCGCCCTCAACGATCCCACCGCCCATGCCGAAGTGCTGGCGATTCGCGCCGCCGCGCAGGCGCTCGGTAACGAACGGCTCGACGGGTGCGAATTGTGGGTGACGCTGGAACCCTGCGCCATGTGCGCCGGAGCGATCAGCCACGCCCGAATCGCCCGGCTCTACTATGCCGCACCGGATCCCAAGGGCGGCGCGGTCGACCACGGTGCCCGCGTATTCGAGCATGAACAATGTCTTCACGCGCCGGAGGTCTATTCCGGCATGGGCGAGGACGAGGCGAGCGGGCTGCTAAGAACATTCTTTGCGGCGCGGCGCTGACCCGCGAACTAGGTGACACGCTGTCCGGGCATATTCCTTTCATATTCAACAGGTTGTGCCGGAAAAGGTGACACATTGCCGCTTTTTGGGTGTCACCACGCCACGAACACGGGTCGATGGCCGGTTCCCGATGGGCGCGGGTTGACCGGATCAAAGAGCAAGCAGGGCGGAATCTCGCAGATTCAGCGCTTGTAGGAAAGCTGGCCAGCCCGACCTCGTTCGATTCCGATCGAATCGAAATCGCGGCCTGGAGTGTCGTATTACCGTGACCTCCTGGCCGTGAAATGTGCCATTTCACTCGAAATCATTCTAAAGCCCCCGCCAGATCCTCAGCGGTGTGGTGTCCCTTGGGCCGTAGCCGCGCCGGTCGCAGGCGCGGGGCATGAAGTCCTTGCCATAGCACAGGTGGACCTCGCGCAGCCAACCGCCGTTGCCCGCAAGGATGCCGACCGCGCCCCTTGGGACGGCCGGGTTCAAGGCGACGAAGGCATCGCGCAAATCGCCGGCGGCAAGGCCGGGCTTGCGCGAAAGCCGATCGGCATCGGGCAGGTGCAGCGAGTTCCACAGGATCGCGCTGGCCTTGAAATAGGCGGACGGATTGGGCGACATGCAGCTTCCATGCTTGGCCCATTCATGCTCGAGCAGCCACGGCACCGGGGTAATGCACATGTTGCGGCGCATTTCGTCAGCCGAAGGACGCGGGGTGAGCGAGCACCATTGCGGCGGTTTGCCTCCGCCCCATGCCTCGGGCCACAGGCCATGGAGGACGAAGCCGAAGCGGCCATTGCGCCCGTTGCACTGCATGTTGCCGGGATCGTCCGCCCTGCCGCCCCGGCAGTATTCCGGCGACCAGCTCAGCGCCAGCGTATAGCCGCCGATTTCGGTGCGCAGGCTTGGCCCATCGGGCTGGATCGGCTGCGGCAGCTCGATGTTGCCGGGCACCCGGCACTGATAGGCTTGGGCGAAGGCCGGGAGAGGGGAGAGAAGCGCCACGCCAAGGATGACACCGCGGATCACAGCGGCGCAAAATCCAGCCCCACGTCCGCCGCCGGGGCGCTCTGGGTCAGGCGGCCGACCGAGACGTAGGTGACGCCGGTTGCGGCGATCGCGGCGATGGTATCGAGCCGCACCCCGCCCGAGGCCTCGCTCGGCACGCGGCCCGCAATCAGCGCGACGGATTCGCGCAACTGGTCGAGGCTCATGTTGTCGAGCAGCAGGTGGCTGGCCCCGGCGGCCAGCGCGGGTTCGATCTGGGCGAGGTGATCGACCTCGCAAATGATATTCTGCACTCCCGCCGCCCTCGCCCGCCGCACCGCCTCGCCCACGCTGCCCGCGACGAGGACGTGGTTGTCCTTGATCATCGCCGCGTCCCACAACCCCATGCGGTGGTTCTGCGCGCCGCCCATGCGGGTAGCGTATTTCTCGAGATGGCGCAGGCCGGGGATGGTCTTGCGGGTATCGAGCAGCGTGGCGTTCCCGGCCATGGCATCGACATAGCCGCGGGTCATCGTCGCGATGCCCGAGAGGTGCTGCACCGTATTGAGCGCCGCGCGTTCCGCCGTCAGCATGGCGCGGGCGTTGCCCGAAAGGTGCATCAGGTCGGTCCCGGCGGGAACGGCCTCGCCCTCCGCGACAAGGATCCCAACCTCCATCTCAGGGTCGAGCGCATGGAAGAAGGCGGCGGCGATCGGCAGGCCCGCGACCACGATCGCATCGCGGGTGTCCATCAGTCCGGCAAAGCGCGCCTCGGCCGGGATCACGCTTTCGCTGGTGACGTCGTGCCCGCCGCCGGGCAGGCCAAGGCCAAGATCCTCGTCGAGCGTTGCCGA
>JAGWUU010000113.1 GCA_028868335.1 Sphingomonadales bacterium
ACACGTCGCGCCACTCGGGATGCTTGACATATCGCGCCTGGACGTAGGGGCAGATCGGAATGACCCGAAACCCGCGCTGGCGCGCATCGGCAACCAGAAAGTCGACCAGCGCCGCCGCCACGCCGGTTCCACGCAATGCGTCGGGCGCCCCGGTGTGGTCGGCGCTGATCAGGTTCGGGCCGCGATGGGTGAAGGTCAGCTCCGCCTCGGCGTCTATGCCCTCGACGCGCCCGACATAGCGGCCGTGTCGCGGTCCATCCTCGATGGCGATCGAGATCGCCGGTTGGGCGTCGGTCATAAATCCACTCCTTGCACCGGGGTATGGAACCTGCCGCCCTGCCCAATCAAACGCAAAGCCGGTCGGACGGTTCCGCCTTGGTCATTGCACAACGAAAACGCGCCCGGGGCAATACCCTGCCCCGGGCGCGGGATAGATCAGGCGGGAGCCATGGCGCCGAACCTGCCGCTGTTGAAGTCAGCGAAGGCCTGGCGTATTTCCGCTTCGGTGTTCATCACGAAAGGTCCGTGGCCAACCACCGGCTCGTCGATCGGCTCGCCGGTCATCACCAGCAGCATGGTCTGGCCATCCGCTTTGATCTCCACACCCTCGGCCGCAAGCGAAAGTTGCGCGATCTCGGCTTCGCCAAGACCTTGCCCATCGATCGTGACATGGCCGGACAAGACCGCGACCATCGTGGTGTGGCCATCAGGCAAGGGCAGCGTCACCTGCGCGTCGGCATCAAGCCGGACATCCCACAGGTTGACCGGGCTGAATGTGCGGGCCGGTCCGCTGGTCCCCGAAAAGTCGCCAGCGATGATCCGCGCACGGCCACCGTCGAGCGCGATCTCCGGGATCGAATCCCGCGTGATCGCCTGATAGCCTGGGGGCGTCATCTTGTCCTTTGCGGGCAGGTTGACCCACAGTTGCACCATGCGGAACGGACCGCCGGTTTTTGAGTAGCCCGCGGAGTGATATTCCTCGTGAATGATCCCCGATCCGGCGGTCATCCATTGCACCTCGCCATTGCCGATGGTGCCCCCGCCGCCGGAATTGTCGCGGTGGCTGACTTCGCCGTCATAGACGATCGTGACCGTTTCGAAGCCGCGGTGCGGGTGTTGGCCAACGCCACGCGGATTGGCGGCATTGGGTTCGAAGGTCCACGGACCGGCATAGTCGAACAGCAGGAACGGGCTGATTGCGCGCGTGTCTCCGTTATAGCTGAACAGCGATCGGACCGGGAATCCATCACCAACCCAGTGACCGGCATTGTTGCGCAGGATCTTGTCGATTGTCTTCATGTCGTGCCTTTCAAGGGAGCGTATTGTCCGCCCCGCTCCCGGGCGTTGTCTTTACGATGACCGCTACATATGTTTGCCGTGCAAAAGTGAAAGTACGGTCCTGAAGGATACTGCAAATGACCCGATCCGAAACTCCTCCGCCCGGCTGGACCTGTCCGGCGGAACGTGCCCTTGATTTCCTTGCCGGCAAGTGGCGTCCGATGGTGATCTTCTGGCTTCTCGACGGTCCCCTGCGCTTCAACGAATTGCAGCGGCGGCTGGGCGCGATCACGCACCGCACCCTGTCACGGACGCTCAAGGACATGGAATCAGACGGGCTGATCCTGCGCAACGATCACGGCGAAATTCCGCCCCGGGTGGACTATGCGCTGACAGCGCGCGGGCACAGCCTTCGGCCGGTGCTCGAAGCGCTGGAACGGTGGGCCGGAGAACCCCGCCCGGCATAGGGACACGATGCGGCGCGCCAGATCAGGCCGGGGCTTGCGCTCTGACGACCTTCAGCCAGGGATTGATGTCCGCTTCGCCAACCTTGACCAGCCGGTTGCTGTCATTGTGGTTGAACGGCGTCGTCTGCCCCTTGACCGTCATCATGGTACTCTGGCGGTAAGACCACGAACCGTCGTCGGCGAAATCGATCTGTAGCCGGTAGCTGTCGGTACGGAACGCCTGCTCAAGAAATTCGGTCGAACAGATGCCGTAGTCCGTGGTGCCGCGCCGCGCCTCGACCACGATCTGCCGGGCATCGGCCTCGGCATGGCCCGAGGCCAGAGCGATCTGACCGCGCGGAATCGCGAGCGTCTGCATGATCAGCCCGGTTGCAGGCTCCCACAACCAGTAGCCGATCTGATCGTGAAAGGTTGTCTCTTCGCCGGGGGTGTTGACGTGGATATGATAACGCAGGCCGTAGAACAGTTGCGGGCCATTGGTCTGCGGGTCGATTGGCTGCATCGTCACCCGCTCGGTAAAGGGCTTGCGTTCCGGTCCTTCGGCCTTGGGCGCAATATCCTTGCCTTCGTCGCCCTGCCAGATTCCGGCCAGCCGCCGCAGCGGCCCCATGTTGGCCAGTGCATCGGGATCGATCGAGGCAGGTTCGGTGAAGATGTCGGTGGCTTTGTCGGTCATTTTCCGGTTCGCCTTCAGTTCGTTCGTCCATGGGGCAGGCGCTATGCTCTGCCAGAATTCCGGCAAAGTCCAGCTATTGACGCGCCCTGTCTGCGACTGGCGGTGACACGGCATGCACCACCGCCTGCCCGGTTCGCAAACCGGGCTTCTCCACCAGGTTCGCGGTCACGCCGGACCGGGCGAATTCCTTTTCCAGGGAGGAAGCATCCCCACCGGGAGCCGTATCGACATCGACCTTGCTGACCCCCCAGCGCGCCAACGCCCACAAGGCGATCTGCACGCCTTCGCCTGACGATCCATCGGGGTTGGCCATCGCATCGACAGACAGGTTCGTCTCGAGCGGCGGCACGATCCGGATGACCCAGCCCCCGTTTGCGGCGCGCTGCCGTGCCTCGGCGGATCGGTAGTCACTCAGCGACCAGCCCGGAACCTCGAACGGCTCGACATAGACGGCCCGTCCGATCCAGTCGCTCCACATGCTGCGCACCGGAATGCCAAGCGCGTTGCGAATATCGTCGAACGGCGGGCCGCTGGCGACGAAATCGGCCAGGCCCCGCTCCGTCGCCGCGTTGGCCATGGCCCGGGCCTGCTGGGCGGTGTCGGACGCCATGACCTGCTGCACCCCGACGACGAGCGCCTTGCCCGCAATCGGCGTCAACTGCCCGAGCAACCGCTGATCGAGGTCGGTGACGTAGGTGCCTGCGATGGTCACCGCATGGACCTCGGGATCGCCGAACATCGGCCACTTGACGTTGAGTTGGGTGATGTTGGGCCGGTCGCTGCCGAATGCGTGGGTTATCGCCCGTCGCGTCTCCGAGCGGAGCGCGAGTTCGCGCTTTACCTGCGCCATGGTCATGGCGAGCGGCACCGCGAGGATCAGGAACATCGCGACCAGGATCGCCGAATAGCGCCATGACCACTCGACATTCCTCGCCAGGCGCGCGGCGCCGCTGAGCCGGGCGATCAGCGCGAAGGCAAAGGCGATGGCCGACAGGTTGGTGAGGAACAGTAGCAGCGCACCCAGCGCGTAGCCCATGTTCATCGTCCCCAGCCCATAGCCGACCGTCGCGAGCGGAGGCATCAGCGCCGTCGCAATGGCGACACCGATCGCGGTTTCCCCCTTGGCCATGATCGTTGCGTATCCGCCAGCCAGACCGGAGAGCAGCGCCACCGCCAGATCGAGCAGGTTTGGCTGGGTTCGCGCGAGGATTTCCGCGGTCACGTCATTGATCGGACTGATCAGGGTGATGATCATGCCAGTGCCGATCCCGATCCCGGCCCCCGCGGCAATGGACCGCGCCGCCTGACGGATCCGCTCGCCGTCGAGCGAAGCGAAGGCGATACCGAGCGCAGCGATCGGCCCCATCAGCGGCGAAACCAGCATGGCTCCGATCACCACCGCCGTTGATGACTGCAACAGGCCAAGGATCGCGATCCCGGCCGAAAGGCAGCACATCAGCGCGTAGCCCTTGTCGAAGTTCGCCCCGCTGATGATGCGTTGGCGCAGTTCGCTCGCCTCCCCGGTCGAAAGCTGTGGGATGAGCAGCGCGCGGCCCAGCCGCTCGCGCCAATGCAGCAACTGCTCGCGCCATCCGGTCGGCCCGCGATCAGTGCCTGACGTCGCTTCGCTCACGCTGCTTCCCTCTCCCTGCGTCGGCGATGCCGGAGGCACCCGCCGCTGATTTCGCCCTCATCGCGGCCATGTCGATCGACGGGGCGGGACAGGTCTGGCCAAAGCCCATCGCCACGCCCCAGGACCGGGGCCGAACCGATTGGACCTAGCGCCCCCACCATTTCCCCCTATCATCGCCGGATGAGTACATACGACCAACCCATTCTATTTGGCCGGTTTCACTCTGCTCCAATTATCCCCGGCACGCAAACCGGGAACGGCGCGCCTTGATCAGCCATGCGCAAATCAGCGGTTTGATCCTCGCACTGTCGCTGGCGATGTTCGTCAGCGAGAAGGTGCGTCACGATCTGGTTGCCGTGATTGCCCTGATCGCCTGCATCGTCACCGGACTGGTCCCCCCTGCCAAGGCGCTGATCGGCTTTTCCGACCCGGCGGTAATCGCGGTCGCGGCGGTTCTGGTGGTCGGGCGGACGCTCGAACTGAGCGGCGGCGCGGGCGCCGTGGCTGACCGGCTGATGCCCCGTGGCGCACCGTTCGGCGTGCGGATGCCGATCCTGCTGGTGATCGGCGCGGTGCTCTCGGCGTTCATGAACAACATCGCCGCGCTGGTAGTCACCATGCCGATCGCCACGCGGATCGCCAGTGACAGCCGCCTGTCCCCCGGCGCGATTCTCATGCCGCTGTCGTTCGCGACGATCCTTGGCGGCATGACGACGCTGATCGGCACTCCGGCGAACCTCATCATCTCGTCGGTGCGCGAGCGCCTGCTTGGCCAGGGCTTCAGCTTCTTCGCCATGACGCCCGTTGGCCTGCTGGCTTGCGTGCTGGGAATAACCTACGTCTCGGTGATCGGCTGGCGGATGCTGCCGTCGCGGCGCAAGGCGGCGCGCGCGGCGCGCGATCCGTGGCTGACCTACGAACTCAGGATCGACCAGGGAGTCAGCCTGCCTCGCGATGCCTTGCAGGCGGTCCTGCGCAAGCATCGCGCAAGGTTGATCGGCATCGTCAGGGGAAACCAGATCGTCGGCTGGCCGGAAAACGATGCGCTGCTGCATGACGACCGCCTTCTGGTCATCGGCCGGACCGACCCGATTCTGATCGAGGCTGAACTGCCTTTCCTTACCGACGACTCTCGCTCCGCGTCGTTCAGCCATGTCCTTCAGGTCAGCGTCGCGCACGGATCGCGGCTGATTGGCCGTTTCTACGAGGACCTCACCCTGTTGACGTCGGGACTGCTGCGGGTCGTCGCGGCCGGTCCCCGCGCCGCGCGCATGCGCCGTCCGCTCCGCCAGATGCGGATCGCCGCCGGGGATCAGCTCTTTCTGGAAGGCCGTGCGGAAGACCTGGCGCAGTATGCAGCCCAATTGCGGCTGCTCGAAGTCGACCATTATGAACGTGCCAACGTCCGGCGCGCACGCGCCTGGTCGGTCGCCGTGGTTTTTCTCGCGGCGATCGTCGCTATCGTCGCCTTCTCGATCCCGGCGTGGCTGGCGTTCTTCGTCGCGGCGGCGATCTACGCGGCGACCGGGCTGATCCCTTCCAAGGAAATCTACTCGTCGATCGACTGGAGCGTGATCGTCCTGCTGGCGGCGATGATCCCCGTCGGATCGAGCTTCGAAAGCAGCGGCGCGTCGGACTACGTTGCAAACTGGCTGGGCTCGACGCTGGCCGGCCAGAGCCTGTTCGTCACGATCGCGGCCATGTGCCTGGTGACGATGCTGCTTTCGATCTTTCTCAACAACGTCGCCACGGCGCTTGTCATGGCGCCTTTGGGAGTCGAGGTGGCCAAGCTGCTCCACGCCCCGCCCGACGCCCTGCTGCTGGCGGTACTGATCGGAGCATCGTCGGATTTCCTCACGCCGATCGGCCACCAGAACAACCTGCTGGTGATGGCGCCCGGTGGGTACAGGTTTTCCGACTATTCCAGGATGGGGGCGATGATGACGGTTATCGTCGTTCTTGGCACGGCAACGTACCTCTCCCACGTCTTTGGGCGATGAACGCCAGCGTCATCCTGCCGCACGTCCAACTACGGCGCAAATCCAGTGAGGACGTTGAGCCGCCAGGCAGCGACAAGACTCTGCCCCTCAGCCTCAAGCAGTGCGGCCTTGCTGCCGATGGCTTCACGTTCGGCGTCAAGGACGGCAAGCGTCGGCTTCGCGCCTACCTGCGCTTCAAGCTTGGTGCCCCGCAGCGCTTCGGTGGCCGCATCGAGGCGCAGTTGCGATGCGGCGACCATGCGCTGTGAGGTTTGGCGCGCCTGCCAGGCGTCGACGACCAAACCATCCAGCGCAAGACGCGCCTCCCGCGCCCGCGCTTCGGCGCCGTCAAGCTCTGCATTCGCGGTGCGGATCTGCGAAGAATTGCGCCCGCCCGAGAAGATCGTCCAGCGTCCGCGCACCCCCACCGCCACCGAATCCGCCTTGTAGCCGGGGAAGAATTGGTCGCGGACGTGCGCCGCCTCTGCAAAAGCGCCAACGGTCGGCAGGGTTTCGGCCCTGACGGCATGAACCCCGGCTCCGGCGACCGCAACGGCCTGATCGGCCTGCTTCAATGCCGGGTTGTTGGCATGGGCAAGGTCAAGCGCATCGGCCAGCGAGCCGGGTGCCAACGGGTCGGCGGGAAGCGAGGTCAGGCCGCCCGGCGCCTTGCCCGTCAGTCGTTCGAACGCCGCTTCCGCAGATGCTCTCCTGCCCTCCGCCTGGGCCAGACCGGCTTCGGCCTCGCCGCGCCGGGCTCGCGCCTGCGCGACTTCGGAACTGGCGATCTCGCCGACCTTGAAACGCAATCCCGCCTGACGCTCAACCTCGCGCAGTTCGTCAACGAGGCCTGTGTAGCTTTGCTCAAGCTGCCGCGCCGTCAGCACCTCTGCATAGGTCGAAACCGCCAGCATGGTGACTTGCAGACGCGCCTGCTCTCCTTGCAGCCGAGCGATCTTCTGACCGCCACGGGCTTGATCGACAGCGGACCCGATCCGCCCGCCGGTAAAGAGGGGCCATTCGGCGGTTGCCTGCACGGCAAGAGGGTTCACATTGCCGGCGGTGAGCCCGAAGAAGCCGCCGTTGTCGATGCGCCCGAACCCCGCAGTCCCCTCAAGGCGCAGCAGCGGATTGGCTTCGGCGCGGGCGCGATCCATCCGGGCGCCCGCCGCCGCCTCTCCAGCCTTTGCTTCGGCAAGCGCGGGGGCATTTGCCAGAGCGTCCGCGATGGTCGCGGCAAGGTCCTGTGCCGCGGCTGTGGGGGCAACCGCGACACAGGATAGGATAAGTGCCGAAACCAGCAACGAGCGCATCGCGGGCAGCGACCTACTTGAACGAATTGCCGGGCCGGACGCCAAGCTTCTTGAACACCATCGCGGCCGGGCAGAAGCCGGTGAAGCTCGCCTGCAACATGTTCGCCCCGGCAAAGGCGGTAAGCCAGAGCCAGGCCGGATGGACCCAGTGCGCCAGGGCAAGGCTGACCAGGACGACCACGCCAGCAAAACGGAAAACGGCTGAATCGAGTGTCATTTGCTTTCCTCCCGTCAATCGAAACGCAATTTGCGGATACCCAGGGCGTGAAGCATCAACCGTTCATAGAATGGCTCGCTTTCCCCCTTGCGCACCTTGCGCAGGAAATATTTCTCGAAGCCGACCTTGGCAACGTGGACCCACTTGCCCTTTCCGGCCCAGTTGCGGTTGCGCGGCGGTATTTGCGGTTCTGCTACGAAGGCCACCCCGCCATCGCCGAAGTCGGCAAGGCACACGGCATTCCAGGTCGCCTCGACGCTGGGTTCCTGCCCGGCAAGCTCGCGCACCAGATTGGCGGCAATCGCGGTGACCATCGATTCAATCATGAACCCGGTCTTGGGCACGCCGACCGGCACCGGTGTCGGCCCGACCGGAGGGATCGCGACACACACGCCCAGCGAATAAACGTTCTTGAAGGTCGGATTTCTCTGGTGCTTGTCGGCGAGGATGAAGCCGCGCGGGTTGGTCAGCCCCTCGATCCCGAACACGGCCGGTACGCCGCGGAACGCAGGCAGGATCATCGAGAAGCCGAACGGCAGGTCGTGGGTGGCCTTGATGGACCCGTCCTCGTTCAGTTCCTCGGTGTGCATCACTCCCGCTTCGACACTGGTGATGCGGTTGTTGCACACCCATTTGATGTGCCTGTCGCGCAGTTCGCTTTCGAGCAGCGACTTGGTGTCGCCGACGCCGTCCAGCCCGAGGTGACCGATATAGGGCTCTGCCGTAACGAAGGTCATCGGCACCCGGTCACGCACCTTGCGGCGCTTGAGTTCGGTATCGAGAATCAGCGCGAATTCGTAGGCTGGACCATAGCAGGAAGCGCCCTGCGCGGCGCCGACAACGATGGGCTTGGGATCGGCGCATAGCCGCTCGAACGCATCGGCGGCGGCGGAGGCATGGTCGGTCCGGCAAACCGACTGGGTGAAGCCCCCAGGGCCAAGGCCAGCCACTTCGTTGAAGGCCAGATCCGGTCCGGTCGCGATCACCAGGTAGTCGTAGGCAAGTGACGTGCCGTCGTTGAGTTCAACCCTGTTCTCGCCGGGATGAACGCGCTTCGCGCCGATGGCGGTAAAGCCGATTCCCTTCTTCGCCATGACCGGCGGCAGGTGGACCTTGATCGCATCAGGCTCGCGCCAGCGCACGGCGACCCACGGATTGCTCGGCACGAACCAGTAATCTTCCTGGTCGTTGACCACCGTGACATTTGCACGGCCTTTGACCGCGTCGCGAATTTCGTAAGCGGCGATGGTTCCGCCAAGCCCCGCGCCGAGGATCACGATCTGGGGCATTCCCGCACCTTGGGCCATGTGTCTGGTCTCCGCCTGTCAGCCCCGCGACCGTCGACCTCTCGAACCGGCAGGGACTCGCATGCCACTCATTCAATCGGTATTGACTTATATAATGTAATAACGATACTGCAAGTGCAATTTGCGGCGCCCCGGATTCGGCAAGCGCACCGCAGGCGAAAGGACGACAGGCATGGTTTTCGGTTTGGGCAAGAATCGGCACCGCGCGATTTCGGCGCAGGAACTCGACGTCATGCTGCGCGCCGACGAGGCGCTTGTGGTCGACGTGCGCGAGGTGAACGAATTCGCGGAAGGCCACATTCCCGGCGCGGTCAACATGCCGCTGTCGGACTTCCAGCCGTCACGCCTGCCCGATCCGCAAGGCAAAACGATCGTACTCAATTGCCTGGGTGGCAAACGATCGGCCATGGCGCTCGACAAATGCGGAACGGCGCAATCGGCTGTAGATACACACCTGACCGGCGGATTCGGCGCATGGCAAGCCGCACGACTGCCGGTGGCACGGTAAACCGGGCAAGCGGGGATGGACATGGTTCGACAGGGCGGGATCGCGATCGCAGCCGGGCTGTTGCTGGCCCTGCCGCTGGCATCATGCAGCGGCTCGGAACAGGCCGCGCAAAAGACCGCGGCGCCAAACGGCCCGCGGCTGGTACTCGCGCCA
>JAGWUU010000380.1 GCA_028868335.1 Sphingomonadales bacterium
GCGGGCGCATGGCATCCCATTCGTTGAAGCGCAGCGGGCGGTTGTCGATGCAGCTTGGCAGGCGAAAGCCATATTCGGCTAGGGTCAGCTTGCGGCGGTGGTCGCCCCGCGCCATCGCGCCGATCTGCGGCACGGTCTGGTGGCTTTCATCGACGAACAACAGCGCGTTTTCGGGCAGGTATTCGAACAGCGTCGGCGGCGGCTCGCCCGGCAGGCGGCCGGTAAGGAAGCGTGAATAGTTCTCGATCCCCGCGCAACTGCCGGTCGCGGCGATCATTTCGAGGTCGAAGTGGGTGCGTTGTTCGAGCCGCTGGTGCTCAAGCAGCTTGCCCTCGGCCTCCAGCTCCTTGAGCCGTTCGGCCAGCTCGAATTTGATCGCCTCCATCGCCTGCTTCATCGTCGGGCCGGGTGTGACATAGTGCGAGTTGGCATAGACCCGCACCGAGTTCAGGCTTTGCCCAGCCTTGCCGGTCAGCGGATCGAATTCGACGATGGATTCGATCTCGTCGCCAAAGAAGCTGATCCGCCAGGCCATGTCCTCGTAGTGCGAGGGGAACAGCTCGAGGTTGTCGCCGCGCACGCGGAAGGTGCCGCGCGAAAAGGCGGCGTCGTTGCGCTTGTATTGCAGCGCGACGAGCTTGCGGATCAGCTCGCGCTGGTCAACCGTCTCGCCTGCCTTGATGTCGAAGATCATCGCCGAATAGGTTTCGACCGAACCGATGCCATAGAGGCAGGATACCGAGGCGACGATGATCACGTCGTCACGCTCCAGCAGCGACCGGGTGGCGGCGTGGCGCATCCGGTCGATCGCCTCGTTTACGCTGCTTTCCTTCTCGATGTAGGTGTCGCTGCGCGGCACATAGGCCTCGGGCTGGTAGTAATCGTAGTATGAGACGAAATACTCGACTGCATTGTCGGGAAAGAAGCTCTTCATCTCGCCATAGAGCTGGGCGGCAAGGATCTTGTTGGGGGCGAGGATAAGCGCGGGCCGCTGGGTCGCCTCGATCACCTGGGCCATGGTGAAGGTCTTGCCGCTGCCGGTGACGCCAAGCAGGACCTGGGTGCGATCGTCGGCCCCTATGCCGCCGACCAGGTCGGCGATGGCGGTCGGCTGGTCCCCCGCCGGCTGGTAATCGCTGACGATCCTGAACGGCCGCCCCCCGTCGGACTTCTCGGGACGTGTCGGCTTGTGGGGGATGAATGCGCCGGAGGTATCAGGCTCGCCCAGCCCCCGGCGGATGATCAGTTCGGCCATGGGGAGGAATATGGAGGGTTATAGGTAAGAGGGGAAGGGGGCGATCATGCGACTCGGACGTTGCCCAGCACGCTGTCGAAGTGGTCTGCGATTCGGGCGTTGCAGGTACAGGCCAGATGGTCGAGCGCGGCGCGGTCGTGGACGACGAGGCGACCGCGGCGGATGTCGATCACGCCGCTCCGGCGAAAGCGCTGGAGCGCGCGGCTGGCATAGGTGCGGCCCACGCCGAGCAGTTCGCCCAGTTGCTCCTGGGTGAGGTCAACCATGCCGTCGCCCGTGCGATCGAGCATCGCGCCGACCCAGCGGGCGATGCGCTGCTCGATGGTGTGGCTGGCGTTGCAGGCGATCGACTGGAACACCTGGGCCACGAAGCAATCGGCGTAGCGGGCGAACAGCCGGTCGATTGCCGGGATGTCGCGTTTGAGCGCCTCAAGGTCGCTAAGGGGGATGCGCAGGAACACGCCGCCCGCCAGAACTGTCGATCGCGAAAACGCGGGCAGGCGACCATGGCTGACGATTCCGCCCAGTGCGCCCTCGCGTCCGACCGTGGCCGTTTCGACCGCAAGGCCATCGTCCAGCACCA
>JAGWUU010000114.1 GCA_028868335.1 Sphingomonadales bacterium
TTCGCCCGGTTTGGCGGGGCCTGCCCGCTGTGGATCGTCCACGAGGCCGTCGCGATCCCCGACCGCATCCTGGTGCAGTTGGCCGAAACGCCCGACGGGGTGCGCTATGTCTCGATGGCCAAGGGGCTGGTCAAGCCGAGCGGGTCCTACGACCGCGCGCCGCGCCGTTTCGCCGTGGCGCTGGGGTGCGAGGCCGAACACGCGGGCGAGTTCGTCTATGCCGACGGCCTCGATCTGACCAGTCCGCGCGCCGCCGCCCGGATCGGGATAAGCTGCCGTATCTGCCCCCGCCCCGACTGCGACCAGCGCGCATTCCCGCCCAGCGACCGCACGATCACCGTCGACCCTGACAGCCGCGGCGTAGTGCCCTACAAGGTGGGGTAAGAAGGTCCTCCCCATTTTGCGAAGCCAAATGGGGAGGATCCGGACGCATCAAACCTTCACGATCCCCTGATCGAGCAGACTGCGCGCGGTATCGATCACCGATTGGCGCGCGGGGATGTAATCGAAACCCAGCACATCGCGCGCATGCTGGCCGCTAACCCGGCGGACCTTGCCCCCCTCGGCGCGCATCTGCTTCATTTCCGGCATGAACAGCGCGAGCAGCTTGCCCAGCCAATCGGGCATGTCGCGCGTCGGGACCTTGCGGGCCTTGTCGCCCAGCCCTTCGCGCAGCGCAGCGGCAACCTCGTTCGCCCACATGAACTCGACGCAGGCGGCAAAACGCTCGTTGCGCACTTTGTCTGCCGGTGCTTCCAGCGCCATGACATGCATTTTCGCCACATCGCGCACGTCGACCACCCCGACGCCCATTTTCGGGATCAGGGGCACTGCGCCTTCGATCATCCGCTTGATGATCTCAACCGAGGTCGACAGGTCATCGCTGGTCACCGGGCCGAATACCGCGACCGGGTTGACCGAGCAGAACGTCATGTCCGGGGCGTTCGCCGCCACCCAGTCGCGCGCGGCGCGTTCGGCCACGGTCTTGGACTTGATGTAGGGCGCCACGTTCGGCGCATCGAGATTGGTCCAGTCGCGCTCATCGAAGTCGTTCTTGCCCGGCGGATGGCCATAGGCAATCGCCGCCGCCGAGCTGGTCTGGACGAAGCGCGTGGCCCCGGCTTCCCTGGCGAAGCGCAGCGCCCGCAGGGTGCCCTCGCGGGCGGGAACGATCAGCTCGTTCTCGTCCTTGGGAACGGCGAGCGGAAACGGCGAGGCAACGTGCGCAACATGGGTGCATCCCTCGTTTGCCGCGGCCCAACCGGCGTCGTCCATCAGGTCCGCTGCGAAGAAGCGAAGCGTTTCAGGCGTTCCTCCCAGTTGCGGACGCAGCGCGGCCTCCTTTGCCAGACTGCGTACGGTGGTATGCACAGTCCACCCCCGCGCGAGCAATTGCCGCACCGTCTCTCCGCCAATGTAACCGCTGCCGCCAGTGACCAGTACCGTTCCCGCCATCGTCGTCGCTCCTTCAAAACCGGATCATCATCTGCCGCGCCAGCGCGGGCGAGATCGAATTGATCACCTGGAGTATCTTTGTCATGCCGACGTTAGCCTCGGCCTTTCCCGCCTCCATCGCCGCGATGATCTGGCGGGCGCATTCCGGGGCGGACAGCTTGTTGCCGCTCATCCCGGCGGTCATGCTGGTTTCGACGACTGGCGGCAGGGCTTCCACTACGCGCACAGACGTCTTGGCAAGCTGCGCCCGCACCGCTTGGGTATAGCTGCGCAGCCCGGCCTTGGTCGCGCAATAGACCGGCATGCTGGCGCTGGGCGCGATCGCCAGCCCAGAGGTGACGTTGACGATCATCGCGTCGGGCCGCGCCTTGAGCGCAGGGACAAGCCCGGCGATCAGGCGCATCGGAGCGCTGAGGTTGAGGAATATCGCCTTTTCGTCCTGCGCCGGATCGACCGCTTCGCCAGTGCGAAAATCGTGCGGCCCGCCACCGGCACCGGCGTTGTTGACCAGGATGTCGATCGCCCGCCCCTGCACTGCGGCAAGCACGGCATCGACGCCCGACACACTCGACAGGTCGGCCTCGATCACCTCGAAACCGTCGGCGCGAGTCGCCGCGATCCGCTGGGGGTTGCGCCCGGTGGCAATCACCGTCGCGCCCTTGTCCCTGAGCTGGCGGATCAATTGGGCGCCGATCCCGTCGGTTCCGCCAGTAACCAGCGCCGTCTTGCCGCGTAGATCCATTGCCGTCTCCCGTATTTTGCCGGGGAGACTAAGCCGCTGGTTGCGAAACGCAACCTAGCGCATCAGCACCAGTTCCTCGGCCATGCTGGGATGCAGCGCCACGGTTGCGTCGAAGTCGGCCTTGGTCAGCCCGGCCCGCACCGCGATCGCCGCGGCCTGGAGGATCTCAGGCGCATCGGGGCCGATCATGTGGATGCCCAGGATCCTGTCGGTCCCGGCATCGACCACCAGCTTGTACAGTCCCCGCTCATGCCGACTGGCGAAGATGTTCTTCATCGCCCGAAAGTCCGAGGTGAAGATCTTCACATTGCCATGCGTGTTGCGCGCCTGGCTTTCGGTCAGCCCGACCGCGGCGAGCGGCGGCTGCGAGAACACCGCGCTGGGCACGCAATCATAGGCGGTGGAACGGGGAGTCCCGCCAAACACGGTGTCAGCAAAGGCGTGCCCTTCGCGGATCGCGATCGGGGTTAGCTGGACCCGATCGGTAACGTCGCCAACCGCATAGATGCTGTCGCAGGTCGTCTTGCTGAATTCATCGACCGGAATTTCGCCCTTTTCGCCAAGCGTTATCCCGGCGCTTTCGAGCCCAAGCCCGGCAGTCTTGGGACTGCGCCCGGTAGCCACCAGCACGATATCGGCGGGGATCGGATCGTGGGTGCCCACGGTTACCATCAGGCCGCCGTCCGCCTGCTTTTCGACCTTGGTGATCGGGCAGTTGAACTTGTACTCGATCCCGCGCGCCATGGTGATCTGCAACAACCGGTCGCGCAGCGTCGCATCATAGCCGCGCAGCAGCGTCTCGCTGCGGTTGACCACCGTGACGTGACAGCCCAGCGCGTTGAATATCCCCGCGAATTCCATCGCGATGTAACCCGCGCCCTGAACCACTACCCGCTTTGGCAGTTTCTCCAGATGAAAGACCTCGTTGGACGTGATGCAGTGTTCGTTGCCGGGGAAATCGGGCTTCACCGGCCAGGCGCCGACCGCGATCAGGATGTATTTTGCGCTGACCTCGCGCCCCGAGGCAAGCCTTACAGCGTGTGGTCCGGCAACCGTTGCGCGTTCGTGGAAATGCTCAACCTTGTTGGTGTCGAGCGTCGAGGTATAGGCCGCCTCAAGCCGATCGACGTCGCGCAGCACGGTGTCGCGCAGCGTCGCCCAATCGAAGCTCATCCCCTCGACCGTCCAGCCGTAGTGCGATGCGTCCTGCAATTCCTCGGCGAAGTGCGAGCCATAGACCAGCAGCTTCTTGGGTACGCACCCCCGGATCACGCAGGTTCCACCAATCCGGTGTTCCTCGGCCACCGCCACTTTCGCCCCGTAGGATGCGGCGATGCGGCTAGCCCGCACCCCGCCCGAACCGGCGCCGATTACGAAGAGGTCGTAGTCATAGTCTGCCATGAAATGCTCCTGTCGCCGCGCGATATGGGGCGGCGACAGGGCAATTGCCAAACGGTTTTGCTGGTCAC
This sequence comes from Sphingomonadales bacterium, assembly GCA_028868335.1. GTDB lineage: Bacteria > Pseudomonadota > Alphaproteobacteria > Sphingomonadales > Sphingomonadaceae > Novosphingobium. The sequence goes on from JAGWUU010000114.1 coordinate 3,667, forward strand.
TGTGATAGGCGGGCTACTTGATCCCCGCCTCGGCTAGCAGCGCCTCGGTGCTGGGATCGAAGCTTGCCGTCCCCGCGACGATCGACTTGGCGATTTCCTTGCCCAGTTCCACCCCGAACTGGTCGAACGAGTTGATCTCCAGCATCACCCCGTTGGCGAATGTGCGATGCTCGTGGAAAGCGATCAGCGCGCCCAGCGTTGCCGGGTTGATCTCGTCGCAGAGCATCGTCGCGGAGGGACGGTTACCCGGATAGGCGCGCGCCATGTCCTTGCTCTCCTTGCCGGCCATCAATGCCGCCCCTTGCGCGAAGCAATTCGCCAGCAGGTTGCGGTGGTGGTCGGGCGAGAGGTCATCGCCTGGCTGGATCGCCGCGATGAAGTCCACAGGCACCAGATTGGTGCCCTGGTGCAGCAGCTGGAACACCGCGTGCTGCGCGTCGGTGCCCACTCCGCCCCAGGTGATCGGCGCAGTCGGCCCGTCGACAGGCTTGCCATCGGCCTTCACCGACTTGCCGTTCGATTCCATCTCAAGCTGTTGAAGATAGCTGGGAAGCAGGCGCAACCGCTCGTCATAGGCGAACACCGCGCGGGTCTGGCAACTGCGCAGGTGGGTGTAGTAGAGATCGGCGAAGGCCGCGCGCAGCGGCACGTTGGCCATGCCGTCGGTGTCGCGGAAATGGCGGTCCATCGCCGCCGCGCCGCCCAGGAATTCGGCGAACTCGTCCCAGCCGACCGCCAAGGCAATCGGGAAGCCGATCGACGACCACAGCGAATAACGCCCGCCCACGCTTTCCGAGAACGGCAGGACGCGGGTTTCGTCCACGCCCCATTCGACCGCCTTGTCCGGATAGGCAGTCAGCGCCACGACCCGGCCATAAGGATCGGCAACGCCATTGGTCTTGAGCCAGTCCAGCGCGGACAGGGCGTTGGTCATCGTCTCGGTCGTGGTGAAGGTCTTGGAGGCAACCGCGATCATTGTCGTCGCCGGATCGCAGGACCGGAACGCCGCTTCGAGCGCCAGCCCGTCAATGTTCGACACGACATGAACGTCGACAATCGCCCCGTCGCGGGTCAGCGCGTCGATCGCCAGCGCCGGGCCAAGCGCCGATCCGCCGATGCCGATGTGGATCAGATGCTTGACCTCGCCCAGCACGCCCTGGTGGATCGCCTCGACCAGCGCCTTCATCCGCAGGTGAAGCGCCTGCGCTTCTTCAACGCTGGCTTCATTCCCTACGCCGCGCTGGGCGGTGTGCTCAACCGCCCGATCTTCGGTGACGTTGATATGCTCGCCATCGAACATCGCGGCACGCTTGGCGGAAAAGCCCGTCACCTCCGCCAGTTTTTGAAATGCCGCCACATGGGCCGCATCGAGATGGGTCTTGGACCAGTCGAAGCGGATCGTCCCGCCCGGCAGGTCAAGCCTCGCCGAATAAGCCGCGAGCCGATCCCCTGCCGCGAAGAGCTGCGCGAGCGTCGGCTTGTCCAGCGCCTTGAGCGCGGCCCATGCCTGGCTGGTCGAATCCGTCATCATCTGGCTCCCGTGGCGAAATTTCCGGCCTGCTATGGCCTTGCCCACGGCATTGGCCAAGTCGCGAAAACGTATTCGTGGCGGCGCATTGGCGTTAGTGTTGTATTCATGCAATACACCTTACCCCTTGACGGCAGCCCGCCGCGCCAACATGGACAGCCCCATGAATGATACGCCTCCCGCCGCGCCCGGCGCCGTCCCGCCTGCCGAAGCCGCCGCCGCAACCACGGCTGCGCCTGCGACACCCGAGAAAAAGGAGGACAGCTTCGGCGTTTTCCTTTTGAAGTTGGTGGTGTTCGTCGCGGTGTTCCGCAGCTTCTTCTTCGCCCCGTTCTATATCCCCAGCGAATCGATGCTTCCACGCCTGCTGGTCGGAGACTATCTGCTTCTCGCGAAATGGCCCTATGGCTATTCGCGCAACAGCCTGCCCTTCAGCATTCCGCTGCTGCCCGAACACCGCGTCCTGGCCCGCCAGCCGCAGCGGGGCGACGTGGTGGTGTTCAAGGCCCCTCCGCTCAACCGGGATGACTGGATCAAGCGGGTGATCGGCGTTCCCGGCGATACGGTGCAGGTGAAGGACGGCGTGGTCTGGCTCAACGGCCAGCCGGTGCCCAAACAGCGCATCGCCGATTTCGAGATGCCGGTCACGCCCAACCTGGTGGTGGATCAGGCGGGCAATCCCAAGGAACCGTGCGGCTCGTCGCAGTTCGAGGTCAAGCTGGCCAACGGCAGCGACGTGTGCCGGTATCCCCAATTCCGCGAGACGCTGCCGGGCGGCAAGAGCTACAACGTGCTCGACTTCGGCCCGCGCGAGAATGACAATACCGACCCGGTCGTCGTGCCCGAGGGCATGGTGTTCCTGATGGGCGACAACCGCGACAATTCGGCCGACAGCCGCGTCTCGTTCGATCGCGGCGGGCTTGGCGGGCCGGTGCCGCAGGACAACCTGCTTGGCCGGGCGACCGTCATGATGTTCTCCACCGATGGCGGAGCGGAATGGCTCAAGCCGTGGACCTGGTTCACCGCGGCGCGCTTCAACCGCATCGGCGGCGGGTTCTAGAGGCTCCATGCTTGGCAAGGACACCCATGAATTCCTGACCGGCCTTGCCGGACGCCCGCCGGTCGATGAACCCCTGTGGCTCGAGGCGCTGACCCACGGAAGCACAGGCGCGGCGCGTGATTACCAGCGGCTGGAGTTCCTGGGCGACCGGGTGCTGGGCATGGTTATCGCCGAATGGCTCTACAAGCTGGAAAATGCCGACGAGGGCCGCCTTTCGCAGCGGCTCAACGCGCTCGTCAGCCGGGCGACCTGCGCCACCGTCGCTCGCGCGATCGGTCTTGGCGAGCACATGCGCCTTGGCAAGCAGGCGCGCGACGATGGCGGGATGGACAGCGAGAACATCCTCGGCGACGTGATGGAAGCGCTGATCGGGGCGAGTTTCGTCACCCAGGGTTTCGACGACACGCGCGACATGATCCACCGCATCTGGGCCGACGCCGTCGGCGGCAAGACCGGCCAGGCCAAGCATCCCAAATCCGCGTTGCAGGAATGGGCAGCGGGCAATCGTCGCAAGATGCCCGAATACCGCCTGCTCGATCGCTCCGGCCCGGATCATGCGGCGCGCTTTACCGTTGCCGTGTCCATCAAGGGCGTGGGAGAGGCCGAAGCCACCGGCACTTCCATGCGCGAGGCGGAAACGATGGCGGCCGAGGAATTCATGCGGAGGTTCGGATGATGGTTGTTTGCGGGTTTCGGACATGACCCAGCACTGTGGCCTTGTCGCCGTTCTCGGCGCGCCCAATGCGGGCAAGTCAACTCTGGTCAATGCGCTGGTCGGGCAGAAGGTGGCGATCGTCAGCGCCAAGGCGCAGACCACCCGTGCCCGGCTGATGGGCATCGCGCTGGACGGCGAGACGCAGATCATCCTCGCCGACACCCCCGGCCTGTTCGCACCCAAGCGGCGGCTCGACCGGGCGATGGTCAACGCCGCCTGGGAAGGCGCGGTAGAGGCTGACGCGATCCTGTTGGTGGTCGATGGGCGCAAGAAGAAGCGCGACTACCTTCAGCCAATCCTCGACAGCCTCAAGGACCGGCCCGAGCGCAAGATCCTGGTGCTCAACAAGGTCGATGAAACCGCCAAGGAACCTCTGCTGATCGCAGCGCAGGACCTGGCCGGTGAAGGCCAGTTTTCCGAAGTGTTCTTCGTCTCGGCATTGACCGGCGACGGGGTGCCGGAGTTGAAGGCGCGGTTGGCGGAGCTGATGCCCGAAGGCCCGTGGCACTACCCCGAGGACCAGGTTTCCGACGCCAGCGAACGCCTGCTCGCCTGCGAGATCACCCGCGAGCAGATCTACCGCCAGCTCCACGATGAACTGCCCTATGACAGCGTGGTCCGCCCGGAAAGTTATACCACCCGCAAGGACGGCTCGGTCGAGATCCACCAACAGATCGTCATCGCTCGCGACAGCCAGAAAGGGATCGTGCTGGGCAAGGGCGGGTCAAAGCTCAAGGCGATCGGCGAAGCCGCACGCAAGGAACTGGCCGAACTTCTGGGCGCAAAGGTCCACCTGTTCCTCCACGTCAAGGTCGATGAACGCTGGAGCGAGGACAAGGAAATCTACGAGGAACTCGGGCTGGACTGGGTGCGGTGAGCGCCAGCCGACTTCACCAGATATGAGAACATACTACGGGCGCTAGGTGATCGCTGCCGCTTTCCAATCTGGTTCGATCTGAACGAAAGTCCTTTGGCGGTTACAATCATGGAACTGCAAGAGGCAAACCCCAGCCTGAGTTTGGAACAAGCAGCTTCACTCATCGGCCTTGACGTCAGCCAACTCGGCAAAATTAGATTCCCGGAACGCTAACGCAGCTTGGCAATCCCGATTCCGTCGGCCTTGGCGCGGTCCTTGGTCGATTCCTCGCTGCGGTTGAGGGCCTTGGCGATTTCCTTGAGGCCCTTGCCCTTTGCTGCGAGGGTGCGCAGCTTGGCGACCTCCTCGGCCTTCCACGGTTGGCGGTGTTTGGTGAACTGTTCTGCCATGATCGGGCCTTAGCAGCCTTTCTCCACTTCGTGCCGTCCCCGGTCGAGCCGGGACGACGGGCTATTTTGCCTTTTTCTTCGCCGGGGCCTTCTTCTTCGGCGCCGCTTTCTTCTTGCCCTTGGCCGGTCCCTTCGCCGCGCGTTCGGTGATCAGGGTCACCGCTTCTTCCTCGGTCAGGTCCTCGGGCTTCTTGTCGCGCGGCAGAGTGGCGTTGGTGGTGCCGTCGGTGACATAGGGGCCATAGCGCCCGGCCATCAGCTTAATCTCGCCGCCGCTTTCGGGATGAGCCCCGAACACCTTGAGCGGTTCGGCAGAAGCGCGTGCGCCCCTGCCCCCGCCGTTGGCCGCCTCGGCCAGCTTGGCGACCGCGCTGTTCATTCCCGTCTCGAACACCTCGGCGGTGCTGCGCAGTTTTGCGTACTTGCCGTTGTGCGCAAGATAAGGGCCATAGCGCCCGATCGAGGCGGTGATCGGCTCGCTGGTTTCGGGATGCGCGCCGATGGTGCGCGGCAGGCTCAAGAGCTTGACCGCCCAATCCAGATCAAGCTCGGGAATGTCCTTGGGGATCGACGAGCGCGCCGCCTCCTTGCCGCTGCCCATCTCGATATAGGGGCCGAACCGCCCGGCCTTGCGGACAATCGGCTCACCGGTTTCCGGGTGCTTGCCGATCTCGCCTTCCTCGCCCGCCGCCTGGGTGCCGCCGGGCTGTGCGAACTTGCGGGTGTACTTGCACTCTGGATAATTCGAGCAGGCGACGAAGGCGCCATAGCGCCCGCCGCGCAGCGACAGCCGCCCGGTCCCGCAATTGGGGCAGCGCCGGGGATCGGTGCCGTCCTCTTTCGGTGGGAACAGGTAGTCGGTGAGGAACTCGTCCAGCGCCTCGGTCACTTCCGAGGGCTTGCGCTCCATCACCTCGTCGCTCTTGGGTTTGAAATCCTTCCAGAACTTGGCGAGCAGGTCCTTCCACGCCTCGCGCCCGCCCGATACCTCGTCGAGCTCATCCTCCATCCCGGCGGTGAAATCATAGGCGACATAGCGCGGGAAGAAGCGTTCGAGGAATGCGGTCAGCAGGCGCCCGCTCTCTTCGGCGAAGAAGCGGTTCTTCTCGGTGCGAACATAGGCGCGGTCCTTGAGCACCTGGATCGTCGCGGCATAGGTGGATGGGCGGCCGATCCCCAGCTCCTCCAGCCGCTTGACCAGCGTAGCCTCGGAATAGCGCGGCGGCGGCTGGGTAAAGTGCTGGCTCGCATCGACGCCCCGCTTGGCCG
>JAGWUU010000115.1 GCA_028868335.1 Sphingomonadales bacterium
CCCCGATCGCCACGGCCTGCCTTGCGTCATCGGTATCGAGGATACCCTTGAGGACAAGGTTGCCTTTCCAGATCGACCGCAGCCATTCGATGTCTTTCCACGTCACCGATGGATCAAACTGGCGGGCCATCCACAGCATGAAATTGGCGATGTTGCCATCGCCGTCCACGTACGGCGCAACCGTTCCAAGTCCATGAGGCCGTCCGCGCAGCCCAACGTCGATCAGCCAACGCGGGTGTAATGCATAGTCGATCGGTCCGGCGCGCAACCGCCCAAGGGGGCCGACACCCCCGACCATGCCGTTGCGGATGTCGCGATAGCGTGTTCCCAGAACCGCGAGGTCGATGGTGAAGGCCAGGGTACGCACGCCCTGATCCCATGCACGGGCCAGAATGTCCGACACGACGCCGCGATCCTTCAGCATGTAGAGCTGGAACCAGAACGCCCTGTCGGAAACTTGTCCGACCTCCTCGGGCGAACATACCCCGACGGTGGTGAGGCAAAAGGCGACGCCCGCCTTGTCGGCTGCGCGCTTGGCCTGCACCTCGCCACGCCGCGCTGTCATTCCGCCCATGCCGACCGGGGCAAGGACCAGCGGCATGGCAAGCGTCTCGCCAAACAGCTCAACCGAGCAGTCCATGTTCGAGGCGTCGAGGAGGACCTTCTGGGTAAGCTGCACCGCTTCCCAGTCGGCCACATTGCGCCGCAGTGTCACTTCGGCCCCGGCGCCTCCGTCGATGTAGTCGAAAAGATAGCGCGGAAGGCGGCGTTCGGCCTTTGTGCGAAAGTCCTGATAGCTCGCCGGAAGCAGGTTGAGCGATTGTCCCATCAGAGCATGGCTTCGATCAGGCGCGGCCCCTTGTGGGCAAGCGCTTCGCCAAGGGCCGCGCGGAAACCTTCTGCCGTATCGACTCTCACCGCCGAAACACCCATTCCCTCGGAAATGCTGGTCCAGTCGATCTCCGGATTGCGCAGGTCGAGCATCGACAGCGCCTTGGGTCCGGGATTCTGTACCCCCACGCGCATCAGTTCAATGTTGAGGATCGCATAGGAGCCGTTGTTGAGGATGATCGTGGTGACGTCGAGCTTCTCACGCGCCATCGTCCACAATGCCTGGTTGGTGTACATGCCGGAGCCGTCGGCCTGAAGGGCGATTACCTTGCGATCAGGGCAGGCGATTGCCGCGCCTACCGCCAGCGGCAGGCCCTGGCCGATGGCACCACCAGTCAGTTGCAGCCAGTCGTGAGGCGCCGCTGCCGCGCACATCAGCGCCGCTGCTCCGCCCTGCGTCGCGCCCTCGTCGGAAACGATGGCGTTGGCAGGAAGCAATTCGGCGAGGATTGCGCCCAGGCTTGAACTTGTGAGCTTGCCCGGCTCGGCAGGGAATATCCGCCGTTCCTGCAATCCAGCCGGTTCGGCCGGAGCGTCGAGCGCGGCGGCGAGCCCGGTCAACGCGGCGAGGGCATCCTCGCGCAACGAGGCGAGCCGGACCAGATTCGCGCCTTCGGGTGAAAGCCAACTCGGCTTGCCCGGATAGGCGAAGAATGAAACCGGCGGCTCAGTCCCGCAAAATACGATCGTCGTGAATTCGGCTAGGAAGGCTTGCGCCTGTTCCCCGAAGTAGGGGAGCTTTTCGGTGGCGACCCGGCCATGGCCGCGCTGGTGGCGTGCAGCGAAGGTTTCGACGACCAGCCGTGCGCCGGTGGCCGCGGCAATGCGTCCGGCCTCCACCAGTGCATCCTCGCGCAGCGCCCGCCCGCCGAGGAACAGGCATTTCGGTCCTTCACCCTGACGCAGCGCTTCGGCGGCGGCTGCAATTGCCTCGGGCGGGGCCTTGGCCGGTGCAGGCATTGTCGGCGGTGCGACGAGCGCCGAACCTCCGCCCCAGGCATGGTCCGCCGGAACGATCACCGTCGCCACCTTGCCGGGATAGCTCTGCGCAACGGCGAAGGCTTCCGCTCCGGCCTGAGCGAGATCGCGCGCCGAGGTTGAAACCCTGACCCAGTCAGACATCGGCCGCGCCACGCCCATGGCATCCGAGGTGAGCGGCGCATTGTAGTGGAGGTGGTAGGTGGCGTGATCGCCGACCATGTTGATGACCGGGCTACCCGCGCGCCGGGCGTTGTGCAGGTTGGCAAGGCCGTTGCCGAGCCCCGGCCCGAGGTGGAGCAGGGTAACGGCGGGCTTGTCGGCCATGCGGCCGTAACCGTCCGCTGCGCCCGTCACCACGCCTTCGAACAGTCCAAGCACCGCGCGCATGCCGTGTTGGCGATCGATCGCGGCGACAAGTTGCATCTCCGAGGTTCCGGGATTGGCGAAACAGGTGTCGACGCCGCAAGCGGCCAGTGTTCCGACAAATGCCTCTGCGCCGTTCATTGTAGCCAAATCCTTCCCTGGAATGTTCTGTCTGCTTCTGGCGGAACCTGTGAGCTGCCCCTTGATCGCAGATTGCGGTAATTGATCCTGCACGTCCGACAAATGAGGCGCAACTGGCTTGTGCTGCCTTGGCTACGCGCTAAGGCGGGGACAAGGGTTCAGGTGGAGGCAAGGCGTGAAATACGATGTGCTGATCGTCGGGGCAGGGCAGGGCGGAGCCAGCGCCGCGATCCAGTTGCGGCAGCAGGGATTTACCGGATCGGTGGGGATGATCGGCCGCGAAAGCGAGCCGCCTTACGAACGTCCGCCGCTGTCCAAGGAATACCTGCTCGGTGAAAAGACCTTTGAGCGTCTCTACATCCGTCCTCCTGAATTCTGGCCCGGCAAGGAGGTGGAACTGCACCTCAATGCGGAAGTGGTCGCGGTCGATGCCAAGGCGCAGACGGTGAATCTGGGCGATGGACGCACGGTTGGCTACGGCGCGATGATCTGGGCGACGGGCGGCGATCCGCGCCGCATTTCCATCGCGGGTGCAGACCTCGCCGGTGTCCACGCAGTTCGCACTCGCGAGGATGCCGATGCGATCCTTGGCGAACTCGATGGAGTCGAGCGCGTCGTGGTGATCGGCGGTGGCTACATCGGGCTTGAGGCGGCGGCGGTGCTGCGCAAGCTTGGACGCGAGGTGACGCTGCTTGAAGTCCTGCCCCGGGTTCTCGCCCGGGTCGCGGGACCGAAGCTTTCCGCATTCTACGAGGCTGAGCATCGCGCCCACGGTGTTGACCTGCGCACCGGGACGGGGATCGAGTCGATCCTCGGCGAGGGCAAGGTCAGCGGTGTGAAGCTGGCCGACGGAAGCGAGATCGCCTGCCAGATGGTGATCGTCGGCATCGGCATCGTCCCCGCGGTAGGCCCGCTGCTGGCCGCTGGAGCCGCCGGGGGCAACGGTGTCGACGTCGACGAACTGTGCCATACCAGCCTGCCGGGCGTCTATGCGATCGGCGACTGCGCGGCCCACGCCAACCGGTTTGCCGAAGGCGCGATCGTCCGCCTTGAAAGCGTCCAGAACGCCAACGATCAGGCTGCCACCGCCGTAAAGGCGATCATGGGCGGCAGCGATCCCTATCGTGCGACGCCATGGTTCTGGTCGAACCAGTATGACCTCAAACTACAGACCGTCGGGCTTTCGACCGGGTATGATGCCGAGATCATCCGGGGCGATACGGCCAGCCGCAGCTTCTCGGTAATCTACCTGCGCGAAGGCCGGATCATCGCGGTCGATGCGGTCAACGCGATCAAGGACTATGTCCAGGCGCGCAAGCTCATCGAAGAACGCGCAGTGATCGCACCCGCCGATCTGGCCGATGCCAGCCGCCCCCTGAAGGAACTCGATCGGCTTTGAAGGCGCGGACACTTTCGTTGATATGTCGAAATAAAAATAAGTAATTTCAATGTGTTAAAAATTATGGGCCGGACACCGGTGTCCGGCCATATATCGTTATAATTCAAACTGTTACCCGAGATAAGGTGACAGAATCGCGGTTTTCAGAGTAACTTGCGTTTACACTCTGGAATCGACGGATCGCGAAGTTTGCCAGCATCGGGTGATGTAGGAAATGGGGACCGATTTCCGGGCATCGATGCGGGGTTCCCGGATCAGCCACTCGCCGCCTCTGGCGTTCACCCCGCACGATAGGCGGGCAGGGCCAATCCGCGCGCGATCGCCAGTCCGCGCAAAACGAAGCCTGCCAGCGCCGCCGTGGGCCAGACCAAGTGGTGCGGCCATTCCAATATCGTACCGGCGGTGCAGATCGAGGCGGCCAGGGCGGCGGCCGTGACGTATAGCTCGGGCCGCATGATGATCGACGGGCGCCCCGCCAGCACGTCGCGGATCACGCCGCCGACGCAGCCGGAGATCACTCCCATCATCATCGCGGGAACCGGCGTGATGCCGTAGGCGAGCGCCTTGGCTGTGCCGAGTACCGCGTAGGTCGCCAGACCGACCGCATCGGCCCAGTCGAGCAGCGCGCCTTCCCACCACCGGCGCGGGGTGAACCATGCGATCAGCGCGACGGCCAGACATACCGGGGCTACCCAGGGGTCGCGCACCCAGAACACCGGCGCTCCGATCAGCAGGTCGCGCACCGATCCCCCGCCAACTCCCGTCACCAGCGCAAAGAAGCACATGGTCACGAAAGTCTGCCTCAGTTGTGCGGCGACCAGCGCGCCCGAAAGCGCGAACACCACTGTTCCGGCAAGATCGAGCAGCGGCGGCAGGGTGGGGAGGGCGGAGGTTGGCACCGCGCCGTCAGTCCTCGACGAGGTCCTGCAGCTTGGCCATCAGGGTCTGGATGCGGGTCGCCGCATCGGTGAAGGTCGCCACATCTTCGCGGCGATTGTTGCCGCGCGCTTCCTTGGCGGCTTCGACATAGCCTTCCATGTCGGCTTCGAGTGCATCGACCAGCATCTCGATTTCGTCGCTGGTCAGTTTAACGGTGATGGAATCGGACATGATGGGTCCTTGGAGAGAGGGAGGCGCGTGGCCTTTGACGGGCTTGGGCTGCGCGGGCGTGGCTATTGGCAGGATTTAGCCGAAACCGGCCCCACAATACAAACCCCGCCCAGCCGGAGCTGGTCGAAGGCCACGCGCGACGCTTGGATCAGATGTGGATCGGCTTGCCCTGCACCGCCATCGCCGCTTCCTTGATCGCCTCGCTGTGCGTGGGGTGGGCGTGGCAGGTGTAGGCGATGTCCTCGCTTGTCGCGCCGAATTCCATGGCCTGCGCGGCCTGGGCGATCATGGTCCCGGCAACAGAGGCGATGCACCACACGCCAAGCACGCGATCGGTTTTGGCATCCGCGATGACCTTAACGAAACCATCGGGCTCATGGTTGGTCTTGGCGCGGCTGTTGGCGAGCATCGGGAACTTGCCGATCTTGATCTCGCCCCCGGAAGCCGAAAGGCTTTCCTTGGCCTGTTCTTCGGTCATGCCGACGCCTGCGATTTCGGGCCAGGTATAGACCACGCTGGGGATGACCGCGTGGTTGATGATCCCGGTCTGCCCGGCGATGTTCTCGGCCACGGCGATGCCCTCGTCCTCGGCCTTGTGGGCCAGCATCGGGCCGGGCACGACATCGCCGATCGCCCAGATGCCGGCGACCTTGGTGCGCAGGTCATGATCGACCTCGATCTGGCCGCGCCCATTGGTTTCAAGGCCCGCCTTGGCGAGATCCAGTCCTTCGGTGTTGGGACGGCGGCCGATCGAAACCAGCACGCAATCGGCCTCGATCGTTTCGGACGCGCCGCCTGCGGCGGGTTCCAGGGTCAGCGTGGCCTTTGCGCCCTTGACCGCAACGCCGGTGACCTTGGTGCCCAGCTTGAGCGCCATGCCCTGCTTCTTGAAGATCTTGGCGGCTTCCTTGCGCACGTCCATGTCCATGCCGGGGAGCAACTGGTCGAGGAATTCGACCACGGTGACTTCCGCGCCAAGCCGTCGCCACACCGAACCCAGTTCCAGTCCGATCACGCCGCCGCCGATGACGACCATCTTCTTCGGAACCTTGGGCAGTTCCAGCGCGCCGGTCGAATCGACCACCACCTTCTGGTCGATCGTCACGCCGGGCAGCGGAGTGACAGAGGAGCCTGTGGCAACGACGATGTTCTTCGCGCGGTAGGACTTGCCGGCCACCTCGACCGTGTCGGCGCTGGTGAACGCAGCGTAACCCTTGAGCCAATCGACCTTGTTCTTCTTGAACAGGAATTCGATGCCTCCGGTCAGTTGCTTGACCGCGTCCTTGCGCTGGCCGTGCATCGCTTCAAGGTCCAGCTTGGGGGTGACGATCACACCCATCTTGGCCATCGAGCCGTTGGCGGCCGCGTCGAAATATTCCGAGGCGTGGAGCATCGCCTTCGAGGGGATGCAGCCGACGTTGAGGCAGGTTCCGCCCAGCGTCTCGCGCGCTTCGACGCAAGCCGTCTTGAGGCCAAGCTGCGCCGCGCGGATCGCGCCGACATAGCCGCCGGGGCCGGCACCGATGATGAGGACGTCGTAGTCGTAGTCAGCCATTTTCTTCACTCCGTCATCCCCACGAAGGCGGGGATCGCGGGCCTTTAGGTCCGGCCCGGTGGCCTGCGGTCCCGGGTCAGGCCCGGGACGGCGCTAAAACCTACAAATCGATCAGCAGCCGGGTCGGATCCTCGATCGCTTCCTTGATGGTCTTGAGCGCGGTCACCGCCTCGCGCCCGTCGATCAGGCGGTGGTCATAGGACAGCGCCAGGTACATCATCGGGCGGATCACGATCTGTCCGCCGCGGACAACCGGGCGGTCCTCGATCCGGTGGAGGCCGAGCACCGCGCTCTGCGGCGGGTTGATGATCGGGGTGGACATCAGCCCGCCGAAGATCCCGCCGTTGGAGATGGTGAAGGTGCCTCCGGCCATGTCGGCCATCGTCAGCGTTCCTTCCTTGGCGCGCTTGCCAAGATCGCCGATCGCCTTCTCGATGTCGGCAAAGCCCAGCTTGTCGACATTGCGGACCACCGGCACGACCAGCCCGTTGGGCGCCGAGACCGCGACCGAGAGATCGACGTAGGGGAAGTAAACAATCTCATCGCCCTGGATCTGGGCGTTGACCGCGGGGATGTCCTTGAGCGCGAGGCAGGCGGCCTTGGCGAAGAACGACATGAAGCCCAGCTTCACCCCGTGCTTCTTCTCGAAGCTGTCCTTGAACCTGTCGCGCGCGGCCATCACCGCCGACATGTCGCAATCGTTGAATGTGGTGAGCAGCGCTGCGGTGTCCTGTGCTTCCTTCAGGCGGCGCGCAACCGTCTGGCGCAGGCGGGTCATCTTGACCCGCTCCTCGCCGCGATCGCCCGAAGCGGCGGGTGTCGGGGCCGGAGCCGTTGCCGCCGGGGCGGGCGCGGCGGTCTTGGCCTGCGCGGCGGCAACCACGTCTTCCTTGGTGATCCGTCCGTCCTTGCCGGTGCCCTTGATCGTCGCCGGGTCGATTCCGTATTCCAGAACCGCGCGGCGCACCGCCGGGGAGAGTGCGGCAGCGGCGTCGGCCGCATCGGCCGGGGTAGCGGGCGCGACGGCGGGGGCGGGCGCCGGGGCCGCCGCCGCCGGTGCGGCTGCGGAACCCGATCCGGCCTCGATCGTCGCGATCACCGCGCCGACCAAGACGTTGTCGCCCTGCTTGGCGAGATACTGGCCCATGACGCCGGCCACCGGGGCCGGCACCTCGATCGCCACCTTGTCGGTTTCAAGGCTGGCGATCGGCTCGTCGAGCGCGACCGCTTCGCCAGGCTTCTTCAGCCACTCGCCAATCGTGGCTTCGGCGACGGATTCGCCCAGGACGGGGACTTTGACTTCGGTGGACATCGTGTTGATTCCTCAAGCCTTCTGGCGGCGACGAATTTCGGAACGGACCGAAGTGCCCAGCGCGTGCGAGATCAGCGCGCCCTGTTCACTCTGGTGCCGACTGGCAAGCCCGGTGGCGGGCGACGCGCTGGCATTGCGTCCGGCATAGCGCGCGCGCGTAACCTTTTGCTTGGCGTCGATCAGGGCCTCTTCGATGTAGGGTTCGACGAAGAACCACGATCCATTGTTCTTCGGCTCTTCCTGGCACCACACCACGTCCTCGAGCAGGGGCATGCGCGAGAAGCGCAGCGCCAGCGGCTCGCCGGGGAAGGGGTAGAGCTGTTCGAGGCGGATGATCTGGGTGTCGGTTATCCCGGCGGCCTCGCGCGCTTCCATCAGATCGTAGGCCACCTTGCCCGAACAGAGGATCACCCTGCGGGTATCCTTGTCCTCGGCGCCGTTGCGGTCCGAAAGGATGCGCTTGAAGTGCGCCTCGCCGATGAACTCGCTCGCCTCGCTCTTCGCCATGGGGTGACGCAGCAGCGACTTGGGACTCATGATGATCAACGGCTTGCGGAACGGGCGGTGCATCTGCCGACGCAGGACGTGGAAGTAATTGGCCGGGCTGGTGATGTTGCACACCTGCATGTTGTCCTGCGCGCATAGCTGCAAGTAACGCTCGAGCCGCGCCGACGAGTGTTCCGGCCCCTGGCCTTCGTAGCCGTGCGGCAGCAGCAGGACGAGACCGTTGGCGCGCAGCCACTTGGCTTCGGAAGCGGCGATGTACTGGTCGATGATGATTTGCGCGCCGTTGGCGAAATCGCCGAACTGCGCTTCCCAAAGAACCAGGGATTTCGGATCGGCGCTGGCATAGCCGTATTCGAAACCAAGCACGCCATATTCCGAAAGCGGGCTGTCGTGGACCTCGAAATGACCGTGGGGCACGGTGGCCAGCGGAACGTACTTGTGCTCGTCTGACTGATCGGCCCACACCGCATGGCGATGGCTGAAGGTGCCGCGCCCCGAATCCTGACCGGACAGGCGCACGCCATAACCTTCGGACAGCAGGCTACCGAAAGCCAGGGCCTCGGCCGTGGCCCAGTCGAAGCCGGTGCCGGTGACGAACATTTCGCGCTTGGCATCCAGCACGCGGGCCAGCGTCTTGTGGATCTGCAAGCCCTCGGGAACCGTGGTCAACGTGCGGCCAAGGCTGTCGAACAGCTTGCGGTCGATCCCGGTATGGATGTTGCGCCGCGCAGTTTCAGGGTCGGCCGGAGCGTGCAGCCCGGTCCAGCGACCGGCGAACCAGTCGGCATGGTTGGACTTGTAGCTCTTGGCCGCGTCGAACTCGCCCTCAAGCACCTGGTTGAACCGCATCTCGACTTCGGGCGCGTAGTCCCTGTCGATGACCTGCTCACCCACCAGGCGCTCGGCGTAGAGCTTGCTCACCTGCGGATGCTGACGAATTTGCTGGTACATCAGCGGCTGGGTGAAGCCCGGCTCGTCGCCCTCGTTGTGGCCAAAGCGGCGGTAGCACCACATATCGACGATCACGTCGCGGCCGAAGGTCTGGCGGTAGTCGATCGCCAGCTTGCAGGCGAAAGTCACGGCTTCGGGATCGTCGCCATTGACGTGGAAGATCGGCGCCTGGACGCCCTTGGCGACGTCCGAGGGGTAGGGCGATCCGCGGCTGAACTGCGGGCTGGTGGTGAAGCCGATCTGGTTGTTGATGACGAAGTGGATGCAGCCGCCGGTGTTGTAGCCGCGCACGCC
>JAGWUU010000381.1 GCA_028868335.1 Sphingomonadales bacterium
CGTCAAGGAAGGTCAGGACTTCTTCCCGCTGACCGTCCACTATCAGGAAAAGTTCTTCGCCGCCGGGCGCATCCCGGGCGGCTTCTTCAAGCGCGAACGCGGCGCCACGGAAAAGGAAACCCTGGTTTCCCGCCTGATCGACCGTCCGGTCCGTCCGCTGTTCCCCGAAGGCTTCTACAACGAGATCAACGTCATCGCCCAGGTGCTGAGCTTTGATGGCGAGATCGAGCCCGACGTGCTGGCGATGATCGCCGCCTCGGCCGCGTTGACCATCTCGGGCGTGCCGTTCATGGGTCCGATCGGTGCTTGCCGCGTCGGCCATGTCGACGGCGCATACACCCTCAACCCGCGTCAGGACGTGGCCGCCGCCGGCGATCTCGACCTGGTGGTTGCCGCCACCGGCAACGCGGTGATGATGGTCGAATCGCAGGCCCGCGAGCTTTCGGAAGAAATCATGCTCGGCGCCGTGATGTTCGCGCATGACGAATGCAAGAAGGTCGCGAACCTGATCATCGACCTCGCTGAAAAGGCCGCCAAGGACCCGTGGAATATCGCGGTTACCGACAACTCGGCGATCAAGGACCAGCTCAAGAAGCTGATCGGCAAGGACATCGCCGCTGCCTACAAGCTGACCGACAAGTCGGCCCGCTCGGCCGCGCTCAACGCCGCGCGCGACAAGGCCAAGGAAGCCTTCGCCGGTGAAGACGCACAGACCCAGATGGTCGCGATCAAGACCGTCAAGAAGGTCGAGGCGGACATCGTTCGCGGCGCGATCCTCAAGGACGGCCAGCGCATCGACGGACGCACCACCACCCAGGTCCGCCCGATCGAGGCGATGGTCGGCTTCCTGCCGCGCACCCACGGTTCGGCGCTGTTCACCCGCGGCGAAACCCAGTCGATCTGCACCACCACCCTTGGCACCAAGGACAGCGAGCAGATGATCGACGGGCTGGAAGGCCTCAGCTATTCCAGCTTCATGCTGCACTACAACTTCCCGCCCTATTCGGTCGGCGAAGTGGGCCGCTTCGGCGCTCCGTCGCGCCGCGACACCGGCCACGGCAAGCTTGCCTGGCGTGCGCTCCAGGCCGTCCTGCCCAGCAAGGAAGAGTTCCCCTACACGATCCGCGTTGTCTCGGACATCACCGAGTCCAACGGTTCGTCGTCGATGGCCACCGTCTGCGGCGGCGCGCTGTCGATGATGGACGCTGGCGTGCCGATCAAGCGCCCTGTTTCGGGCATCGCGATGGGCCTGATCCTCGAAGGCGACGAGTTCACCGTGCTGTCCGACATCCTGGGTGACGAAGATCACCTCGGCGACATGGACTTCAAGGTGGCCGGGACCAGCGAAGGCATCACCACGATGCAGATGGACATCAAGGTTGCGGGGATCACCAAGGAGATCTTCTCCGCCGCGCTCAACCAGGCCAAGGACGGCCGCGCCCACATCCTGGGCGAGATGACCAAGGCCCTGGGCTCTGCCCGGACCGAGCTTTCGGCCCACGCCCCGCGGATCGAGACGCTGCAGATCGACAAGTCGAAGATCCGCGAAGTCATCGGCACCGGCGGCAAGGTGATCCGCGAGATCGTCGCCGAAACCGGCGCCAAGGTCGACATCGACGACGAAGGCCTGATCAAGATCAGCTCGTCCGACCTGTCGCAGATCGAAGCCGCCAAGAACTGGATCCTCGGCATCGTCGAGGAAGCGGAAGTCGGCAAGATCTATGACGGCAAGGTCGTCACCATCGTCGACTTCGGCGCCTTCGTGAACTTCATGGGCGGCAAGGACGGTCTCGTCCACGTCAGCGAAATGAAGAACGAGCGCGT
>JAGWUU010000382.1 GCA_028868335.1 Sphingomonadales bacterium
CAAGCTTCTCGATCGATCGGCGTACGCCTTGGGCCTACATGGCATTGGCCGAGCAGGGTTTCAGCTACAGCTCCAGCGTTGCGCCGATTACGCACGATCACTACGGCTGGCGTGAGGCGCCACGCTTTGCGTTCAAGCCGTTGCCTTGGTCAGACCTGCTCGAAATTCCGGTGACTACCGCGCAATTCGCCGGCAGGCGCCTGGCTGCCGGTGGCGGGGGATTCTTCCGGGTGTTGCCCTATGGCTTCTCGCGCTGGGCAATCCGTCAGGTAAATGAACGTGAGGACCGGCCTGCGGTGTTCTATTTTCACCCGTGGGAAATCGACCCTGAACAGCCGCGGGTGACCAACGCGTCGTTGCGATCGAAGGTACGGCACTACACCAATCTTGGCGTGATGGCCGACAAACTTGAACAGTTGATCGGTGATTTCTCCTGGGACCGGATGGACGTGTTGGCGTCTCGCGAAACGCTTCGCGCGGTGGAGTTGGCGGCATGAACGCACCGTTCCACCGCACTGCGCTGTCCATTCGCAGGATCGATCTCACCGATCCCGGGGAGGCGCCCCGGCTTGAGGGTTTCGTGGCGGAACATCCCGACGGCACAGCATTTCACAGACCGATCTGGTTGACGGCCACTGCGCGCGGAACCGGAAACATCGCACATGCGCTGGTCGCGGAACGAGGCGGGGAACTGGTGGGCTATCTGCCATTGCTCGAAGTGCGCTCGCCGCTGTTCGGTCGCGTTCTCGCGTCGAGCGGTTTTGGGGTGGGCGGAGGCGTTCTGGCGACAGATCGAAAAACGATGCAATCGCTGGTCGCGGCTGCGGAAGAACTGGCATGCCGCCATTCCTGTCCGACCATCGAATTGCGTGGCGGGCTGCTGCCCGAACGGCGACCGGGCTGGATCACCCGGTTCGATTCTCATTGCGGTTTCGTCCGCGACCTCGCGCTCGACGACGAGGCGGAAATGAACACTATTCCGCGCAAGCAGCGGGCCGAGGTGCGCAAAGGCGTCGCCAACGATCTTACCGTTACGGTGGGGTCGGGCGGTGACGATCGCGTCGCGCATTACGCGGTCTATGCCGAAAGCGTCCGCAATCTGGGTACGCCGGTGTTTCCCAGGAGACTCTTCGCCGAAGTGCTCGACGCTTTTGGCAAGGATGCGGACATCTTGACGGTTCGGCATCGGGGCAAGCCGGTCGCAAGCGTGTTGTCGTTGTACCACAAGGGTTCGGTCATGCCGTACTGGGGAGGTGGCACTTGGGATGCGCGGCGGTTGCGTGCCAATGATCGGATGTATTTCGAGCTAATGCTTCATGCTCGACGGCGCGGTTGTGCGCGGTTCGACTTCGGCCGCTCCAAGACCGCCAGCGGCGCATACGACTTCAAGCGGAATTGGGGTTTCGAGCCGGAACCGCTGGCTTATGCGAGTTGGACTGCGGATGGTGTTGCCCATCGCGATGCCGATCCGACCAGCTCGCGGCACAGCGCCAAGATCGCTGTCTGGAAACGCTTGCCACTTCCGCTCGCCAACGCGATCGGCCCCTGGGTATCGCGGGGGTTGGGATGACCAGCGAGATCCTGTTTCTTTCGCATCGCATGCCGTTCCCGCCGGATCGCGGGGACAAGATCCGATCGCACCATGTGCTGCGCCGGCTGGCCATGCTCGCGCCGGTTCATGTCGCCACCTTTGCCGACGACGATCGGGACATCGCCGAGGAGGTTGAGCTTGCGGCCCTGGCCTGCAGTTATCGTCTGGTTCGCCGGGTCAAGCCGCTGATCGCCGCCGGGCTGCAATCGCTCTATCAGCGCAAGCCGGTGAGC
>JAGWUU010000116.1 GCA_028868335.1 Sphingomonadales bacterium
CGGTCAACGGCTTCGCGCTGGGCGGCGGATGCGAACTGGCGATGATGGCGGACTTCATCATCGCAGCCGATACCGCGCGGTTCGGCCAGCCCGAGATCAAGCTGGGCGTTGCGCCGGGCATGGGCGGTAGCCAGCGCCTGACGCGCGCGGTGGGCAAGGCCAAGGCGATGGAAATGTGCCTGACGGGCCGGATGATGGGAGCCGAGGAGGCCGAACGCTCGGGCCTCGTTGCGCGCGTGGTGCCGCTCGCCAGCCTGCTCGACGAAGCGCTCAAGACCGCCGCCGAGATCGCCGCAATGCCCCCCTTGGCTGCAATCGCCAACAAGGAAATGGTCAACGCCGCCTTCGAGACTTCGCTGGATCAGGGCATCGTGATGGAGCGGCGGATCTTCCAGGTCCTCACCGCCACCGAGGACAAGGCCGAGGGCATGGCCGCCTTCATCGAGAAGCGCCCCGGGGTGTGGAAGGGCAAGTGATCGCGTCGTCCCGGGCTTGACCGGGGACCGCTTGAGGCTGGACTCGCCGCCACATCGATGAGGCCAGCGATCCCCCCGTTCGCGGGGATGACGATTTGGAGAGTCATCATGAAAATCGCCTTCATCGGCCTCGGCAACATGGGCGGCGGAATGGCCGCGAACCTCGCCAAGGCGGGACATGAAGTCCACGCCTTCGACCTTTCCGAGGATGCCCTCGCCCGCGCGCGTGACAACGGTTGTCACACCTACACCTCGGTACGCGAAGCGGTTCAGGGCGCTGAGGCGATCGTTTCGATGCTGCCGAATGGCAAGATCGTCGAAACCGTGTTCGAAGGCGACGTGATCGGACATGCCCCCACCTCGGCCCCGCTGCTCGACTGCTCAACCATCGACGTTGCCACGGCCCGCAAGGTCGCCGCCGATGCCGCGAAGGCAGGTTACGCGATGGTCGACGCCCCCGTCTCGGGCGGGATCGCGGCGGCCAATGCCGGTACACTGACCTTCATGGTCGGCGGCTCTGACGCTGCCTTCGCCCGCGCCCAGCCGATCCTGTCCGCGATGGGCAAGGCGGTGATCCACGCCGGGGAAGGCGGAGCGGGACAGGCGGCCAAGATCTGCAACAACATGATCCTCGGCGCGACGATGATCGCCACCTGCGAGGCCTTTGCTCTCGCTGACAAGCTTGGGCTGGATCTTCAGACGTTCTTCGACATTTCGAGCAAGGCCTCGGGCCAGTCATGGTCGATGACTTCATACTGCCCGGTTCCCGGCGTCGGTCCGCAAAGTCCCGCCGACAACGGCTACCAGGGCGGGTTCGCCGCCGCGCTGATGCTCAAGGACCTCAAACTGGCGATGGAAGCGGCAGGCAGCGTCGGCGCGAATGTCCCGATGGGCCAGCGCGCCGAGGAGCTTTATGAGGCCTTTGCCGCAGCGGGTAACGGCGGCGTGGATTTCTCGGGCATCATCAGGACGCTTTAGCCCGGCGGTTCCTTGGGAGCCTCTTGGAACGCGTCATGCCTCACTCCACCCGAAGCACCAGAGTCCGGGCCTAGTTCGAACCCGAGATCGGCCCAGCCTCATTGGCGACGATGGTGAGCACCGCCGTCCACGCCGCGACGTTCTGCTCGAGCTGCGCGGGGTCAATCTTGTCGAGCGTATCGTCTGGCGTGTGGTGCAGGTCGAAATAGCGGGTGCCATCCTGTTCGAGGTCGATCACCGCGAGCTTCTGCGCTGCGATCACCGGTTCGACGTCGGTGCCGCCCCCGGCCTTGCCGCCATCGCGAACGATACCCATGGGGCCAAGCGCCGCAGCGATCCGGTCGGCCAGTGCCTTGTTCGTGTCGGCAAAAGCAAAGCGGACCCGCCAGACGCGATCGGCGCCGAAATCGCTTTCCATCGCAAGCGCGTGGGGTTCCGCCGCATGGTCCTTGGCGTAGGCCGCCCCGCCGAATCCGCCGAGTTCCTCGCTCCCCGCCCACAATACGCGGATCGTGCGCAACGGTTTGCCGTCTTTCTGCGCCCGCAGGGCGGCGGTCGTGACGATCGCACAGCCCGCGCCGTCGTCAATGGCACCAGTCGCCAGATCCCATGAATCGAGATGGCATCCGATCAGGATCGGCGGAAGCGACGGATCGCGGCCGGGAAGGTCAGCAACCACGTTGCCGGAAGGCATGTCCGCCTGGGGGTGGCCCTCCAGCACGAGGCTGATTGCCATCGGCTTGCCCGTGCCGGCGATCCGCGCGATCAGGGCAGCGTCCGGCGCAGAGACTGCGCCAGCCGGGATCGGGGCGGTTCCTGCCGGAAAATTCGTGACGCCGGTGTGCGGATCGCGGTTGTGGTCCGTGCCCACCGAACGGATCACGATAGCCGCCGCTCCCTTCTGCGAGGCGATTGCGGGTCCTTGCCGCCGGACCTGACCATAGGGGCCATAACCCGATCCATCCTGGTTCGCCCGCATCGCGTGATCGACGAAGGCGATCTTGCCCTTGAGCGAACCATCAGGCGCGGCCTTCAGCGCATCGAGAGTAGGGAAATAGACCAGCTCGGCAGACAGACCGCCCGCCGGTGTCGGGACAGAATTGCCCAGCGCGGAGATATGCAGGTCGTGCGGCCATGGCGTGGTGATGCGGGCATTCTCCGCGCCGCGCACCCAACCCGGGATTTTGAAGCTTTCGGTCCGGACATTGGCAAAGCCCAGCGACTTGAGCCGCGCCACCGCCCAGTCGCGCGCCGCCGCCTCCCGTTCGGACCCGGCAAGGCGCGGTCCCACCTCGGTCGTGAGGTCCGCAATGAGATCAAGCGCTGACACCTCCCTGGGTGCCGGCGCGGGTGCCGAGGTCGGCTTGGCTTGGGAACCGGTTGAAACGAGGGCGAGCGCGATTGCGGAAAGGCTGAATGTCTTCATATGCCAACAGCTAACGGGCTGCGGACGTCATGCCAAGCGCCGGGGGATTCACTATACCCAAGCCGATGGGGTCCGGGGTTGCCGTCCACGACCCCGGACCCGCCCCCCATCCGTTCCGGAAATCGACGCTCAGCGCGGTCGTTTCTCCTTTCGTTGCGCCAACTCCCTTTTGAGCGCCGCCGAAACGAATGCTTCAAACAACGGATTCACGCAGACTCCGGAACAGCCTGCCAAGCCACCGCCGATCGAAATCCGCCTTTCGGTGCGGATCGGCGTGCACATCGATTTCCAGGCGATAGGTGCGGTAGTGGTCCTTCAACTCACGGGGCAAGCCGGCGTGGGTTCCCTCACCTTCGGAATTGGATGGCCAATCGCGCATTGTGCCAGCCGGATTCGTTCGAGCGACGCGCTTCCTCGTTGTCGCCTTCGCAGTGGGAGCGCCACATCGGCATCACGCCGCGCGTCAGGGCATCGGGGGTTCCAGCAGCGCTCGACAACGATGATCCGTCGCAATTCAACCGCGTCAGGAAGCGCGCAGTGCGACGGCATTGGAAGTAACCTCGGGTTAAATGGCGTTACGAACGCAGTTACATTCCGCGATTTGCGCCGATCTCCGGCCGCATTGTTGCTGGCGTGGACGGTCAGCAGCACGGGCAGCTTGCCCGTCGTCGCGCCGCCCTGTAGAGGGCCAGCCAAATTCCCCGCACCAATCGCCAGAGGACCCCCATGGCCGCCCAGTACGCCTTCGTTATGAAGAGCATGACCAAGACATTCCCCGGCGCGCAAAAGCCGGTGCTGAACAACATCAGCCTGCAGTTCTACCAGGGCGCCAAGATCGGCATCGTTGGCCCCAACGGCGCGGGCAAATCCACCCTGATGAAAATCATGGGCGGGATCGACACCGATTTCACCGGCGAAGCCTGGCCGGGCGAGAACATCACCGTGGGCTATCTCCCGCAGGAACCGGAACTCGACAAGACCAAGACCGTGCTGGAAAACGTCAAGGACGGCGCACGGGAAACGGCCGATCTGGTCGATCGCTTCAACGAGATCAGCATGATCATGGCCGATCCGCCGGAGGACGCCGATTTCGACGCGCTGATGGAGGAGATGGGCACGCTTCAGGAAAAGATCGACGCGGTTGATGGCTGGACGCTCGACAACCAGCTCGAGATCGCGATGGAAGCGCTGCGCTGCCCGCCCGGCGACTGGTCGGTGGACAACCTTTCGGGCGGTGAAAAGCGCCGCATCGCCCTGACCCGGCTGCTGATCCAGAAGCCCGACATCCTGCTGCTCGACGAGCCGACCAACCACCTTGACGCGGAGTCGGTCGAATGGCTGGAAAATCACCTCAAGGAATATGCCGGCGCGGTGCTGATGATCACCCACGACCGCTACTTCCTTGACAACGTGGTCGGCTGGATCCTCGAACTCGATCGCGGGAAATACTTCCCCTACGAGGGCAACTACTCAACCTACCTCGAAAAGAAGGCCCAGCGCATGGCCCAGGAGGAGCGCGAGGAAAGCGGCAAGCAGAAGGCGCTCAGCCGCGAGCTCGAATGGATTCGCCAGACCCCGGCCGCGCGCCAGACCAAGTCCAAGGCGCGCATCCGCAAGTTCGAGGAATTGCAGAACGCGCAGGACAACCGCCCGATCGGCAAGGCCCAGATCGTCATCCAGGTGCCAGAGCGCCTTGGCGGCAAGGTGATCGAGGTCAAGAACATCTCCAAGGCCTATGGCGACAAGCTGTTGTTCGAGGATCTCTCGTTCATGCTCCCGCCCGGCGGGATCGTCGGCATCATCGGTCCGAACGGCGCGGGCAAGTCCACGCTGTTCCGCATCCTGACCGGCAAGGAACAACCCGACACCGGCAGCGTCGAGATCGGCAGCACAGTTCACCTCGGCTACGTCGACCAGAGCCGTGACGACCTCGACCCCAAGCACAACGTCTGGCAGGAAATCTCGGGCGGGCATGACTACATGACCGTCAACAAGCAGGAGATGAGCACCCGTGCCTACGTCGGGGCGTTCAACTTCAAGGGGCAGGACCAGCAGAAGAACGTCGGCAAGCTCTCGGGCGGTGAACGCAACCGCGTCCACATGGCCAAGATGCTGAAGGAGGGCGGCAATGTCCTGCTGCTCGACGAACCGACCAACGACCTTGACGTCGAAACGCTGGCCGCGCTTGAGGAAGCGATCGAAAACTTCGCGGGATGCGCCGTGGTCATCAGCCACGATCGCTTCTTCCTCGATCGTCTCGCCACGCACATCCTCGCCTTCGAGGGCAACAGCCACGTCGAATGGTTCGAAGGCAACTTCGCCATGTATGAAGAGGACAAGCGGCGCCGTCTGGGCGATGCGGCGGATCGGCCGACGCGGCTGGCGTACAAGAAGTTGACGAGGTGATCCGGGGGAAACGCAGCGCGGCCTTCGCCCCGCCCGTTTCCCGCCTCACCCGTTTCCTGAACGGCAAGCTTACCAAACCGTTCACGCCCACGACAGCGCGACTCGCGTAACTCCTGTCCCATGGTCGCCGCCGATGGTGCGGCGCGTTGGGATGGAGTTACGGCGATGGCCGTCAGAAATCTTGCAAATCCGGGTCGGCGTGCGGCGCTGGTCCTTGCCGTGGCGGCCATTGCGCTGCCGGCCGTCGCGTTCGCGGACCCTGATGGACAGAACCGCGGCGGTTCGGGACATCGCAACGGCGATCGGGGTGATTCCGGTGGCGGACGCCAGGGCGGCAACGGTGGACAAGCGCGCGGCGGAAACGGCGGGCAGCAACAGAGCTGGGGCAATCGCCCCGCGCCTCAGCAGCAAGGCGGCGGCCAGCCCCATGGTTGGGCCCGACCGGGCGCTGGCTGGCAAGGCCAGGCTCCGGTGACCAACCAGGCACCGGCCCCACAGCCCGCGCCGCGCTGGAGCGGCAACCAGAATGGCCGGAACGGATCGCGCGATGGGGATCGCGGACGGAACGGCTGGTCCGGCGATCAGCGCCGCGTCGATAATGGCTCCCCCGCATGGGCTCGCCCCGACAACAATCGCGACCACCGCGACACCAACTGGCGCGACGGCGATCGCGCGCGGGGCAACGAGCAGTGGCGCAACAACAACCAGAACCGCTACAATGACCAGTGGCGCAACCAGCAATGGCGCAATCAGCGCTGGGGCAACAGCAACACCTGGTCAAACAACCGCTATCGCGACCGCGATTACCGCGACTGGGATCGCCACTGGCGCAACAACGACCGCTACAACTGGTCGAGCTATCGTCGGTACAACCCGTCGATCTATCGGTGGGGCACCTACTATGCGCCCTATCGCGGTTATTCGTACCACCGGCTGAGCATCGGGATTTTTCTCGATTCGCTGTTCTACGGTTCGAGCTACTGGATCAACGACCCGTGGCAGTATCGTCTGCCCGATGCGTACGGCCCCTATCGCTGGGTCCGCTACTACGACGACGCCCTGCTGGTCGATACCTACAGCGGCGAAGTTGTCGACGTGATCTACGGCTTCTTCTGGTAAAGCCTCGGCGATCCAGAAAACCGAAGGGCCCCCGCGAGCGACGCGGGGGCCCTTTCGCTTGTCCAGTGCAGGCTTCAGCCCTTGCGCAATGACATCCTGAGCAGGGCGTTGCGATCCTTGTCGATGATCCGGTGCTTGAGCGCACCGGCGACATGAATGGCGAGCAGCACCAGCATGATTGTCGCCATCGCCCCGTGACCATCACCGAAGCTGTGTGCGAGCGCCTTGTTCTGTGCCAGCGGCGCACCCGGCCAATTGACGATTCCGAACAGGCTGACAGGCGCCCCGCCGCTGTAGGCTGAATGCATCAGCCAGCCGGACAGCGGCATGGCCAGCATCAGCAGGTAGAACAGGCCGTGCGTGATCTTCGACAGCGCAGCTTCCCAGGGCGCGAGCGTCGATGCAAGCGGCGGCGGGCGGTGAACGAGCCGCCAGACGATCCTGATCACCGTCAGCAGCAGAATGGTGATCCCGATCGCCTTGTGGTTCGCCATGACCTGCGCCGCCTGCTCCTTGGGCATGTCTTCCGACACCCAGGCGGCGGCGAAGTTGAGTACGATCAGCAGGGCGATGAGCCAGTGCAGGATGACGGCGCCGCGCGAATAGCGCGCGGCAGATGCAGCGACGGTGTCCATGAAGGCATGATCTTGCAAAAGCAGGGAGTTTCGGCAAGCAGAATTCGGCGGCAGGTGCGGGCCGCCATGCGCGTCCTTGCATTCCGGCCGCTGACGGGAGATGACGGCGGCTGACCATGACCACCGCTCCCGCCCCGCTGAAGCAGTATCCGCCCTGCCCCAATCCCGATCAGGCCGCGATGAAGGCACTGGGAGAGCAGGTCCGTCTGCGGCTGGAGGCGGATTCGTCGATCGAGAGTCTGCCCGCCGAACATGCCGAGGTCTGGGCGGCGGCAGACTTCGTGACGCCCGACGAATGCGAGCGGCTGATGGCGATGATCGACCGCACAGCCACGCCATCGCAGATTCTCGATCACGGCTACAACGAGGTGTGGCGCACGTCCTATTCGGGCGATGTCGACGTCAACGATACCTTCGTGCAAATGATTGAGCGGCGGATCGACGACCTGCTGGGCATCCCTCACGAATGGGGCGAGACGATGCAGGGCCAGCGTTACGAACCGGGCCAGGAATTCAGGGAACACATGGACTGGTTCTGGACCAAGGCGCCCTACTTCAAGGATGAGACAAGGCGCGGCGGGCAGCGCAGCTTCACCGCGATGATCTATCTCAACGATGTGGAAGAGGGCGGCGAAACGGCCTTCGTCAACCTCGGCATGTCGATCCCGCCACAGCGCGGGGTTCTGCTGGCATGGAACAATGGCACGCCGGACGGATCGCTCAACCAGTTTACCCTTCACGCCGGCACACCGGTTGTTAAGGGCACGAAATACATCATCACCAAGTGGTATCGCACGCGCAAATGGGGTCATTGTTGAAGACAGGGGCAGCGGCAGCGCTGGGGGCGGCGCTGCTTGTCGGGCTTTCCAGCGCGGCCGGTGCCGAAGCTCCGGTAGCGCCGTGGGCGGCGGCGGGCATCGTCGCGCCGGTGATCGAGGACGAGCGCCTGATGGCGCTGTTTCACGACGACGCGCGGCGCGAGGATGCGCTCGATCCGATGGCGGTTATCTATCGCGGCGACAGCCCCTCACCCCAATCGCTGCGACAGCTTTTCACCGACGAGCAGATTCGCGCGCGACGCGCCTCGGTGGGGCAGAGCCTTGCCGCGCTGCGCCGGATCGACCGCCGCAAGCTGAGCGCCGAGCGGCAGATTTCCTACGACGTATTCCAGACCGACAAACGGAACGAGCAGATCTGGCTCCAGCCCGACATGATCGCGCTGACCGCGGTGCGGCCGTTCAATCATTTTGGCGGGCTGCAAATCGAATTCCCCTCGCTGGTCGCCAGCGACGGCGCGCTGCGATACCGCGATGCCAGTGACTACCGCGCCAACCTCGCGCTGATCGAGGCTTTCGGAACGGTGCTCGACAATGCCGTGGACCGCTTCCGCCAGGGCCTCGCCAGCGGCGTCGTCGAAACGCGCCTGACTACCGCCAACATGATCGCGCAGATCGATGGCTTGCTGGACCAGCCGGTCGAACAATCGCCATTCGCCTCGCCGGTGCGGAATTTTCCCGCGGAAATTGGCGCGGACGAGCAGAAGCAACTGCGCGCCGCCTACCTCGATGCGGTGCGTACCAAGGTCTATCCCGCCTATCATCGACTGCGCGCCTTCCTCAACGATGAATACCTGCCCGCCGCACGCGAGCAGGCCGGGCTGTCGGCAATGAAGGGCGGATCGGGACTCTACCGGCGCTACATCGCCCAGCACACCACCCTGCCTCTCGATCCCGAAGTCGTCCACAAACTCGGCCTGTCCGAAGTCGCGCGGATCCAGAGCGAAATGAACGGGGTGAAGCGCGAACTTGGCTACGATGGCGACCTGAAGGGTTTCTTCAACTTCATCCGTACCGATTCGCGGTTTCATCCCAAAACCCGCGACGACCTGGCCAACGGCTACGCCAGTGTCGCCCGCAAGGTCGATGCGCAGGTGCCACGGTTCTTCTCGAAGGTGCCGCGCACGCCGCTGCTGATCGAACCCTATCCCGCCTATCGCGAAAAATACGAAGCGGGTGGGAGCTACAATCAGGGCTCGCCTGACGGCAGCCGTCCCGGGGTATTCTTCTACAACACCTATGACCTGCCCAGCCGCTTTCTCAGTGGAATTACCACGCTCTATCTGCACGAGGGCGCGCCGGGCCATCACTTCCAGATCAGCCTTGCGCAGGAAGACCGCACCCTGCCCGATTTCCAGCGGTTCGGCGGCAACAACGCATTTGTCGAAGGCTGGGCGCTCTATGCCGAGACGCTGGGTTATCCGATGGGCTTCTACAAGGACCCGCTGCAACACTGGGGCACGCTTGACGACGAGATGCTGCGGGCGATGCGCCTGGTGGTCGACACCGGGATTCACGCCAAGGGCTGGAGCCGGGACCAGGCCATCGACTACATGCTGGCGAACTCGGGCATGGG
>JAGWUU010000117.1 GCA_028868335.1 Sphingomonadales bacterium
CAGGAAGATCACCACGCCCAGCAGCCAGATCATCTCGCGCGGGGCCTTGTACGAGCCGTAGTAGAAGCCGCGGAAAATATGGGCATAGACCACGACGAAGAACGCCGAGGCGCCATTGGCGTGACCATAGCGCAACATCCAGCCGTAGTTGACGTCGCGCATGATGTGCTCGGTCGAATCGAAGGCTACCTGGGTGTTGCCGCCGTAATGCATGGCGAGCACCACGCCGGTAACGATCTGGATCACCAGGCACAGCCCGGCGAGGAAACCGAAGTTCCAGAAATAATTCAGGTTGCGCGGCACCTCGTACCCGCCGCCAACGGCGTTATAGACCAGGCGGGGAAGCGGCAGCTTTTCATCCATCCACACCATGAAGGGGTGGCTCGGCGTGTACTGTTTTGCCCAGGGGAAGCTCATCGTGGGGACCCTCAGCCGATCTTGACGATAGTGTCGGAGGTGAATTCGTAAGGCGGCACCTCAAGGTTCTTGGGAGCCGGGCCTTTGCGGATGCGGGCGGCGGTATCGTACTGCGAACCATGGCATGGGCAGAAATAACCGCCGAATTCGCCCTTGGGCTCACCCTCGCCCGCGCCCAGCGGGACGCAGCCCAGGTGGGTACAGACGCCCATGGTAATCAGCCAGTTCTGATGGCCGGGCTTGGTGCGTTGGGCCAGGGTCTGGGGATCGCGCAGCGTTGCCACGTCGACCGCATTGGCTTCGGCGATTTCCTTGGGCGTCAGGTTGCGCACGAACAGCGGCTGCTTGCGGAACACGCGTTTGATCGCCTGGCCCGGCTGGACCTGGCTGACATCCACCTCGGCCGAGCTTTCGGCGAGAACGTCCGCCGAGGGAGCCATCTGGCTGATCAGCGGGTAGAGCGTAGCCAACCCCCCAACGCCCGCTGCGCTGACCGCCGCGATGTTGATGAAATCGCGCCGCCGTACTCCTTCGCCGTCGGTGACGGCCGGAGTGGCGATGCCCGCATCTTGTGCCATGGTCGAACCAATCCTGTTCATTCCGCCTTTCCCACGAGAGCGCTGGCGCGACCCGGAGGAAAACGGTCCCTAAACCCTGTATGGGAAGCGCCCCGCGATGCCCCCCCCGTCTGCCCGTAGGCCAACCGCGGCCACACGGCAAGTGCCGCCCGTCCGAACGATTTGGCGCGCTGATAGACGGGGATTGCGGCGCTGCCAACTGCGAATTTCGCACCGGCTGTTGTGCCTGTGGAAGGAAGCGAAACTACAGCCCGATCAGGGAAATCTGGCGACCATAGCTCGCCTCGCCGCGATGGGTGGCACGACGGAACGAATAGAAGCGCGCGGCATCGGGATATGTATCGAGCCCGAACCGCTCGGTCGTGCCGATTCCAGCACGTTCGAGCCGGTCGGCAACATAGCCTTCCAGATCGAACTGGAAATGTCCGGACTGTCCGGCCGCGAAGAATCGATCGCTGGAACTGTCGTCCATGCAGAACCTGTCGCGAAACCCCGCATCGACTTCATAACTCGGCTGGGCGATGCAGGGGCCGACAGCCGCGACAATTCGTTCGCGACGCGCACCAAGCGCTTCCATCGCCGCGATTGTCGCATCGGTCACACCCGCGATGGCGCCCTTCCAGCCGGCATGGGCTGCGCCAACCACCCCGGCGTCGGCGTCCGCCAGCAGCACCGGGGCGCAATCCGCCGTAACAACGCCCAGCACCAGTCCGGGCCGATCGGTCACCAAGGCATCGGCGTGCGGCCGTGCGGCATCGGGCCAGGGTTCGGTGACGGTCACGCAAACCGCGGAATGGACCTGATAGACCGTTGCAAGCCGCGCGCCGGGAAGAACCGCATCAACCGCCAGAAAGCGGTTTCGTTGCACCGCCTGATCGTCGTCGCCAGCGCCCAGCCCGACATTCAACCCGGCGACAACGCCCTTCGACACTCCCCCACGTCGCCCAAGGAAGCCGTGCGCCACACCTTCGAACGCGCGGGCGCGGAACACTTCGACCGGCTCAGCCAAGGCTCTTGCTCACCTGTTCGAACGTATCTTTCGACAGCCCCGGCGTAGCGACGATCCGCTCGAGTTCTTCGCGCATCATCGCGGAGCGTTTCGGCTCGATCCGCCGCCAGCGCCCCAGCGGCGCGACGAAGCGCGCGGCGGTCTGGGCGTTGATCGGATCGAGCGCGATGATCAGGTCGGCGATCATGCGATAGCCTTCGCCATCCTCGGCATGGAAGGCGTGCGGCACGGTAAACGCCATGTAGAGCGCGCGAACCCGGTTGGGGTTGTGCAGGGTGAAATCCGGATGACGGGCCAGCGCCTTGACCTGTTCCACCACCTGCGGGTGGAGCGAACCCGCCTGAAGCGAGAACCACTTGTCGATGACCAGCGCATTGTCGGCGTAGCGCTCGTGAAACGCGGCGAGCTTTTTCTCCCGCAACGGCGTTTCAAGTCCGGCAAGCACCATAAGCGCGCCCTGGCGATCCGTCATGTTGTCCGCTGCATCGTACTGTGCTGCGGCAAGTTGCGCGGCCAGTGCGGGCGCGGCGGCGGCGAGATAGACCAGCGCCTGCGTCTTGAGCTTGCGCGCGCCCCGCGCCTCGGCCGAAAGGCTGTAGGTTACGGCGCTGGCCCGCGCGTGCAGCGCGACGAGCGCGGCCTTCAGTTCAATGCCAAGCCAGGCCTTGAGCGCCTCGCGCTCCGCGTGGATCACGCCGGGATCCACCACCGCGATCTGCTCTGCCAGATAGGTCTCTCCCGGCAGGACCATCAGCTCGCCGCGCATGAGGTCATCCAGCGCGGGATCGGCGATCACCGCGGCGAGCGCCCGCCCGATCGATTCGCGGCCCGCGTCGCGCTCCGCCGCGCAAAGCATCCCGCCGCCGGCGAGGGCGACCAGATGCTGCACGACAAGCTGCTGCATCGCCTCATAGCGGGCGAAGGGGTCATCATCGTGGGCGGCAAGGAACACCAGATCGGCATTGGACTGGTCGGCATCGACCGCGACGGGCGCAGAGAACCCACGGTTGATCGATAGGACGGGGCGAGTGGCGAATCCGGGAAACTTCAACTTCACTTCAGCTTTGTCGAGCGTCACCAATTCCTCGCCGCGATGCGCCCCGCCTTCGCGATCGAACAGCGCTATGCGCAAGGGGATGACCATGGGCTGCTTATCCGGTTGTCCGGGAGTCGGCGGCACTTCCTGCTTGAGGGTCAGCGTGGCCTCGCCATCGGCATGATCGAGGCGTGCCCCGACCTTCGGCGTGCCTGCCTGGGAATACCAGAGACGGAACTGGCCAAGGTCGATTCCCGCCCCGGCTTCGATCGCCCGCACGAAATCCTCGCAGGTCGCCGCCTCGCCATCATGGCGTTCGAAATAGAGGTCAGTGCCCCGGCGGAACCGTTCCGGGCCAACCATGGTTCGCATCATGCGGATCACCTCGGCGCCCTTGTTATAGACCGTGGAGGTGTAGAAGTTGGAGATCTCCTGATAGGAATCGGGCCGGATCGGATGGGCCAGCGGCCCCGAATCCTCGGGGAACTGGGCGGCGCGCAGCACGCGCACGTCCTCGATCCGCTTGACGCTCTCGCTCCCCATGTCCTGGCTGAACAACTGGTCGCGCAACACGGTGAAGCCTTCCTTGAGGCTGAGCTGGAACCAGTCGCGGCAGGTTACGCGATTGCCCGACCAGTTGTGGAAGTATTCGTGGGCAACCACGCCCTCGATCCCGTCATAATCCATGTCGGTAGCGGTGTCGGGTTCGGCAAGGACGTAGCGGGTATTGAAGACGTTGAGGCCCTTGTTCTCCATCGCCCCCATGTTGAAATCGGACACGGCGACGATGTTGAACAGGTCGAGATCGTATTCGCGGCCGAATACCTGCTCATCCCACCTCATAGAATCTTTCAACGCCTTCATGGCGTGATGGGTGCGATCCTGATCGCCCTCGCGGACAAATATGTTGAGCGCTACCTTGCGCCCTGACATCGTGACGAAACTGTCGGTATTGGCGACAAGATCACCCGCGACGAGGGCGAACAGATAGCTGGGCTTGGGCCAGGGATCGTGCCATTCCGCCCAATGGGTTCCAGCCTCGCCCTCGCCGCTGGCGATGCAGTTGCCGTTCGACAGCAGCACCGGGAATGCAGCCTTGTTACCGCTCATCCGCACCGAATAGGTGGACAGGACGTCTGGACGGTCCGGGTGGAAGATGATCCGGCGAAACCCTTCGGACTCGCACTGCGTGCAGAGCATTCCGTTCGAAGCGTAGAGGCCCATCAACTGGCTGTTGGCGGCGGGATTGATCCGGGTACCGATCGTCACCTCATGCGAATCGCCGGGCAGATCGAGCAGCAGTTCGGGGCCGTCCATTCGCCAGGTGTTGATCGCCACGCCATCGACCACCACCGATTCGGGCTTAAGCCCGTCACCTGCGAGGCGGAGGATGGTGGTGCCATCGCCCGCCGGATTGCGCGCAACCGAAAGCCGGGCCTCGACTCGCGTGTCGTCCAGCCCCAGCGCGAAATCGAGCGCCACCTGCGGTACGAGCCAGGCGGGTGGGCGATAGTCCTCGCGGCGAATCGTCGCCGGGACAGGCGGCGTTGCGGCGGCATCCGCCGTTCCGGGGTTGGCGGCGGGGTCGGTGTGTCTGCTGGCGATGTCCATCCGCCTACCCTACCCGTTGGCATTGCTCGAAGTCGAGACACGTTCCGCGTCGTCTCTCGACTTCGCCCGACGCCGACGGCATTGGAGGCGGATGCGGCGCATTTTCATCTTCGGACTTGGTTATACCGCCAGCCGGATCGCCTCGGCGCTGGCCGTTGAAGGATGGGAAATCGTCTCGACCGGGCGCGACGGCACGCTGAACTTCGACGATGCGGCGAACGTCCGGCTGGCCCTGGCCGATTCGGATTGCGTCCTTTCCTCCATTCCACCCGAAGGAACCGGGTGTGACCCTGTCCTTGATGCCTATGGCGACGCCGTAGCGGGCAAACAGGTGGTCTATCTGTCGTCAACGGGGGTCTATGGCGACACTGCGGGCGCCTGGGTGGACGAAAGCGCGCCGATTGGCGTCGGCCGCCGCACAGCCCGGGCCGGGGCCGATACCAGGTGGTTGGAATTGGGGGCGCGCGTGTTGCGGCTACCGGGAATCTACGGCCCCGATCGCTCGGCGCTTGAAAGGGTCCGGACCGGCCATGCCCATCGCATCGACCTGCCGGAGCAGGTGTTCAGCCGGATTCATGTCGACGATATAGTGAGCGCCACTGCGCTGGCACTGAACGCTCCCGCCGGGGCCTACAATCTCGCGGACGACCTGCCGACCAGCCAGAATGCCGTCATCGAGGAGGCGTGCCGTCTGCTTGGTCTTGCCCCGCCCCCGCTCCAGAGCCTCGACGAAGCCGGCCTTTCACCCATGGCCCGCGCGTTCTATGCGGAGAACCGCCGCGTCGCCAACGCCAAGGCACGCCGTGTGCTCGGCTGGCGGCCACGTTATCCGACCTATCGTGAAGGACTACGTAGTCTAGTCGCGTCCTGACAGCGCGATCAGCAGCCCGACCATCGCCACCATTGCGCCGCTCGCCGCCAACGTGGTCCAGCGATAGCCCTCGAACAGCGTCGACAACGCCATGGCCACGATCGGCACGGCGACCCCGTTGTAGGCCGCCTTGCCCGGCCCCCAATCACGGATAAGCTGTGAGTAGAGCGGAAAGGTCAGCGCCGACCCGACCAGCCCGAGATAACCGATCCCGGCAATGTAGCCGGGGCGTGAATCGATCACCGGGTGGCCTGCCGCGACCAGCGCATAGCCGATGCTCGCCGCGACACCCCAGACCATTCCCCAGGCAACCAGCGAAGCGACCGGCACCTGTCGCGCGGTCGGGGTGGCCTGAAGCAGGTTGCCTACCGAGACCGAAAGGATCGCCATGCTGACCAGGCCTGCCCCGGTCAGCACCCCAGCGGAATGCGGGGCAACCCGGTATTCATGGAGCATCAGCAATGCGATTCCCGCGAGGGCGACGATGGACCCGGCCATGAACCGCGCGGAGATCGGCGTTTTCAGCACGATCCGGGCGAGAACGGCGTTGGGAACGATCATCAGCGCAAAGATGACGGCGACCAGCCCGGAAGTGAGGAAATGCTCCGAGCGGTAGATCAACTGGAAGTTGATGCTGAACTGGAACAGTCCCATCGCCATGGCGAGAACCTGCTCGCGCCGCGAGAGCTTGAGCCGGTCGCGGCGAAACAGGGCAACGACCATCATCGCAACGGCGGCGAGAATAAAGCGCCAGACCACCGACCAGGCGGCGGGAACGGTGCCGATCTGGTCCTTGATCACCAGCCAGGTCGACCCCCAGACCAGCGCAAGGACGATGAAAGCTCCGATCGAGCGCACCTGATGGGCCGGGGCCGAGGTCACAGCTGGCGAATCGCCCGCGCAAGGTCTGCAACATGAGTGGCATCGCTATTCCACGCGGTAACCAGCCGGGCTGCGTCATTGCCCCAATCGTAGAATGCAAAACCCTGGGCACGCAGCGCGGCCCGCTCGGGCGCAGTTACCTTGAGAAACACTTCGTTCGCCTCGACCGGGTGAAGCAGCCGGTTCCCCGCCGCGAGCGCCAGTTCCCCCGCTGCGGCATTGGCGGCTCGGCCGTTGGCGAGCCACAGATCGCCCTCCAGCAAGGCGAGGATCTGCGCGGCGAGGTAACGCCCCTTGGATTGCAAGTGACCGGCCCGCTTGCGGCGATAGCGCGCGACATCGGCTAGCGAGGGCTCAAAGAATACCAGCGCCTCTGCGCTCATCCCTCCATTCTTGACGCAGCCGAATGACAGCGCTGCCGCACCCTGGCAGGCCTGCCACGGATCACACCCGAGGTAGGCGACCGCATTGGCGAAACGCGCTCCATCGACGTGGAGAGACAAGCCCAGCCGCCGCGCCGTTTCGGCGATGGCCGCGACTTCGTGCGGCTTGTAGGTGCAGCCCAGTTCGCTGGTCTGGGTAATCGAGACGGCATGGGGCTGAACCTCATGCACGTCACGCTCGATCATTGCGCGGATTCGCTCGATTTCCGCGGGCGCCAGCCTGGCGTCTTCCCCATCGGCAAGGATCAGCTTGGCGCCATGGGTGAAGAAGGCCGGAGCTCCGCCCTCGTGATGTTCGATATGCGCCTGCCGGTGGCAGATGATCCCCCCGTGCGGAGGCACCATGGCCGCCAGCGCCAGGCAGTTCGCGGCCGTTCCCGACGCTACCCACAGCGCGACGCAATCGCGCCCGAACAGATCGGAGAAGGCAGCATCGAGCCGCTGGCTCAACGCATCCCCGTCGTAGGGCGAATCGCTCGCATCGGCGCGGTGCATCGCGTCCCAAACGGCGGGATGAACGGCGGCGGCATTGTCGGAGAGGAATTGCATCGCCACCTAGGCATGAAAGGGCGTCGTCGCGCCGTCAAGCAGGAGTACCGCAATGAGCCAAGTCACCATCACCCGTCACGGCGACGGAGCGGCAGGCGAATACCACGCGCACCTGGCCGGCGAATCGCTGATCGGACGGTTGACCTGGATCACGCGGGACGGCGTGCGGATCGCCGAACACACCCTGGTCCCGGCCGCGATCGGCGGCCGCGGTGTTGCTGCCCGTCTGGTGGAGGCAATGGTCGAGGATGCGCGGCGCGAACATTTCCACATCGATCCCGCATGCAGCTATGTCGATGCCGCCTTCCGACGGCATCCCGAATGGGCCGATTTGCTGGCCTGACGGCGCCACGATGCGGCTCGTCACCCAAGGTTAACGATTTGGCATTGGTCGGCAGCTATAGTCCGTAACGCGCACTTTACCGGTCATGCGTATCCTGAGTGGCGACCGGGGAGGCACGCACACGGAGCCAAGGCCATGCGTTACGTCTTCTACGCTTTTATCGCGCTGGGCATGATCGCCGTCTGGATGAATCTGACCGAAGGTGGCGCCCGCGCCAAGAGCCATCTGCTCCATACGGAGCAGCCCGCCGACTACAGCAACTGACCAGGGGTCGGAATGGTGCGCGATGCAGTACGGAGCGAAACCGTCTCTGGTGTCACGTTCCCTGCCAGTAGGGTATTTTACAGGGAAATCTGGACGAATCCGCTTCTCCGGGTCTACCCTACAGTTGTGAGACGCCCGGAATACTGGGCATGCGAGACCCAATTCCCTGCTGCAGCGAGCAGGGAATAATTCTGGCGGAGCAGGGAAACACTTGTCAGCCACCGCCGGTGATTGTTCGAGTCTGTGATAGGGCCTCGAGCAGGTTGTGGTCGATTTCCCGCAGTCCGATACTGCTCTACAGCTCACCGTGCCCGGTCAAGCGGAGCACCGTGATCATGACAGCGGGGACGTTCGCAGCCAGCGCCAACTAGTGCACGCCGCTTGGACCAGCGCTGCCATTGATCCACGCTCGCGCGGTTTTGTCGCTGACACCGGCCCACCACATCACCTCCTTGGTGGCGTGGTGGCTCGTGCCCAGTTCCAGCCGTAGACCCGGACTCGATAAGCCGGGGACCGGGGGAGACGCCGCACTGTGGGACAGATCGGTCGCGGCGGTGGGGATGGCGGCGCACCCGCCCGGAGTCCACCCAGGAGCGATCTTTGCTCCCGTACTTCCCCGCGCGTTGGCTCGACGATAAGGCTGACGCGCGGGTTCTTGTTCCCTTTTGGCGTCAAATCTCGGGGGCTCTGGTCGGCCTTAATAGTGGCAACGAAATTAGCTATGTAGTTAGCCAAGGAGCTGCCGATGACCCAGTTTTCGGTCCATGATGCAAAGACCAATCTGTCACGACTGATCGCCGATGCGCTCGCGGGTGGCGAGGTGGTGATCGCACGCGGCAATGTGCCGGTGGTGCGCCTGGTACCAGTCGAACCACGCGGGCGCCGTTGTTTTGGTGCGCTTAAGGGCAAGATTGCAATGGACGCGGGTTTCGACGAGCCTTTGCCGGGTGACGAACTCGCCGGCTGGAATCTGGCTTGAAACTGCTTCTCGATACCCATGCCTTGATCTGGTGGCTTGCGGGTGACGAGGCGTTAAGTCCCCGTGCCCGTGAGGCGATTGCCGGCGAGGCGAACGGCGTGACCGCAAGCGCGGCATCGGCGATGGAGGTGGCCGCCAAATTCCGGATCGGCAAGCTACCTAGCACGGCGTTGTTGGCCCAGGATTTCGAGGCAATCGTCACGGGTCAAGGCTTTGAGGAGCTCCCAATCAGCACCCACCATGCTCGGATCGCAGGCGAAATGAATATTCCCCATAGGGATCCCTTCGATCGCTTTTTGATTGCTCAGGCCCGGGTCGAGGACATGGTTCTGGTCACCAACGAGGCCTTGCTCGACGGTTTCGGCGTTCAGCGACTCTGGTAAGATTCGGCTCTACAACACCACAGATCTGGTGAACCTGCTCGAACTGGAGACCCATCAGGGGCGGACGGGCAAGCTTGCCGAACA
>JAGWUU010000383.1 GCA_028868335.1 Sphingomonadales bacterium
GACGAAGGTTTCGACGAAATCGCCGATTGGTTCGAAACTCTGGCCAAGGCCGAAAAGAGCCACGCTGGCAAGTTCCAGAAGACGCTCGACGCGTTGCTCACCGACGCGTGAGGATCAAACCCTGAGAACGGCGTCGATCTCTGGCCGTCTCTGACTTCGACGGGCTCGGGCTGAGTGGGTGTTTGGCGCATTGCCAATACCACTCATGCCGGGCTTGCCGGGGCGCCTAGTGCAACTTCGTTCCTCAAAAATCCAAACAGGGGATTACGCCGTGGAAGGCAGCCTCGAAGCACCGGTGCGTCATGCGATCCCGTGGAAGGATGAAGCGTGGTATGACGAGGCCGCACTGGATGCGGAAATGCGGCGGGTGTTTGACATCTGCCACGGCTGCCGTCGCTGCTTCAATCTGTGCGACAGCTTCCCGATCCTGTTCGACGCGATCGATGCGAGCGCGAATGAAACGGTTGACGACCTCATCCCAACTCAGCTTGCCAGCGTCGCCGAAGCTTGCACCCTGTGTGACATGTGCTTCATGACGAAGTGCCCCTACGTCCCCCCTCACAGCTTCGACCTCGATTTTCCGCATCTCATGTTGCGTCATCGCGCGGTGGACAACCGCAAGGGGCAGACGTCGCTGGTCGACCGCCAACTTGCCGAAATGGATCGCAATGGTCGCCTCGGCTCGGTCGTGGCTGGCCTTGCCAACTGGGCAACGAAGGAGGGCAATGGCCTGACGCGTCCGGCGATTGAGGCTGTCACTGGAATAGACAGACGTGCGCATTTGCCCCCGTTCGTCGATACGCCGCTGGTCAATCAGGCGGCGGGGATCATCCCGGCGCCCAATCCCGATGGTCCGGCGTTCGGCAAGCGGGCGGTGATCTACGCGGGTTGCCACGACAACTTCAACGACAACACGCCGGGGATCGCACTCGTCAAGGTGCTGACGCACAACGGCGTCGAGGTGCGGATAGAACATCCGGATTGCTGTGCGATGCCCAAGTTCGAGAACGGCGATTTGCACGGTGTCGCCAGCGCTGCTCAACGCATCGTAGCCTTTTTCGCGCCGCTGGTTGAAGAGGGGTGGGATATTGTCCCCCTGACGACCAGTTGCGCGCTCATGCTCAAGTTCGAATGGCCGCTGATCGAGCCAGACAACGCAGCGGTGACGGTGCTCAGCAAACACACCTTTGATGTTTCTGAATATGTTGTCGCCCTGAACAAGACGAACGGGTTGGCCCCGATACCTTCGATGCCGGCATCGATCGCCGTGCATTTCGCCTGCCACGCCAGGGCTCAGAACATGGGGCCAAAGGCGATGGAGATGCTGCGGCTGATCCCTGAGGCCAAGCCCGCGCTTACCGACCGGTGTTCAGGTCACGGCGGGAAGTGGGGGATATTCAAGAAAAATTTTGACCGCGCCGCCAAGATTGGGCGACCGACCGCGAGAAATCTGACGAAGGACCTACCGGACGTCATTGTTTCGGAATGCCCGCTTGCCGGGCCGCATCTCAAGCAAGTCATCGCCAGTACCGGCGCGCCGACGCCCGAGCGGATCGGCCATCCGATCGAGGTGCTGGCCAAAGCCTATGGATTATAAGCCATGCCTCGTGACAGCCGCATCATCGCCCCCTCCGACATCCTCCCGCCCGAGCAGTACGAACTGATCCGTGGCGACAAGAAGCAGGAAGCCATTGCTCGCAAGGCGCTGACTCGCATCGCGGTTGGTCCCCACGCCACCGCGCTGTTCGAGACGTGGGATTCGATGTGGCTACAGATCCAGGAAATGCTGCGGATCGAAAAGGGCGGGGCGGAACAGCT
>JAGWUU010000384.1 GCA_028868335.1 Sphingomonadales bacterium
CGCGTCTATACCACGACCCCGAAGAAGCCGAACTCGGCGCTGCGCAAGGTCGCCAAGATCCGCCTGACCAACAGCCGCGAAGTCATTTCGTACATTCCGGGTGAAGGCCACAACTTGCAGGAGCACTCGGTTGTGCTGATCCGCGGCGGCCGTGTGCGCGACCTTCCGGGTGTGCGCTATCACGTGCTGCGTGGCGTGCTGGATACCCAGGGCGTCAAGGACCGCAAGCAGAGCCGCTCGAAGTACGGCGCCAAGCGTCCGAAATAAGCGCGAGCTTCCCCGTCGTCCCGGACGTGATCCGGGACCCCGTTTCTTCCGTCCCGGCGTAGCGCCGAAGAAGCAGCGGGACCCCGGATCAGGTCCGGGGTGACGAAAAAGAGATTGGAGACAAAGCAATGTCACGTCGTCGTCGTCCCGAGAAGCGGGAAATCCTGCCTGATCCCAAATTCAACGATCAGATCCTGTCGAAGTTCATGAACAACCTCATGCTCGACGGGAAGAAGTCGGTTGCCGAAAGCATCGTCTATGGTGCGCTGCACACCATGGAAACCCGCGCCAAGGCCGATCCGGTCCAGCTGTTCCATGATGCGCTGAACAATGTGAAGCCGCAGATCGAAGTGCGTTCGCGCCGTGTCGGTGGTGCCACCTACCAGGTGCCGGTCGAGGTTCGCCCCGAGCGTGCCCAGGCCCTGGCGATCCGCTGGCTGATCACCGCCGCGCGCAACCGCAGCGAAACCACGATGAGCGCACGCCTTTCGGCCGAGCTGCTCGACGCTGCCAACAACCGCGGCAACGCAGTCAAGAAGCGTGAAGACACCCACCGCATGGCCGATGCCAACCGCGCGTTCAGCCATTATCGCTGGTAGCAGCGAAAGCCGTGAGACGCCGCTGGCAAGTCTTCCGGTTGTCACAATCGTAACTATATGGGCGGGGAGGCCCACACGGCTCCCCACCCGTTACACTTAAGGAACCCGACATGGCCCGCAGCCATCCGCTTTCGATGTATCGCAACATCGGCATCATGGCGCACATCGACGCCGGCAAGACCACGACGACCGAGCGCATCCTCTATTATACCGGCAAGTCCTACAAGATCGGCGAAGTCCACGACGGCGCCGCGACGATGGACTGGATGGAGCAAGAGCAGGAGCGTGGGATCACCATCACCTCTGCGGCGACCACCTGCTTCTGGAACGATCACCGGATCAACATCATCGACACCCCCGGCCACGTTGACTTCACCATCGAAGTTGAGCGCAGCCTGCGCGTGCTTGACGGCGCGGTCGCCTGTTTTGACGGGGTTGCCGGGGTTGAGCCGCAGTCTGAGACCGTGTGGCGCCAGGCCGACAAATATGGCGTGCCGCGGATGTGCTTTATCAACAAGCTTGACCGCACCGGCGCCAATTTCAAGTTTTGCGTCCAGTCGATCATCGATCGTCTGGGGGCAAAGCCGGCGGTGCTGTTCCTGCCGATCGGGATCGAAGCCGATCTTAAGGGTCTGGTCGACCTGGTCGAAAACCGCGCAATCATCTGGAAGGATGAATCGCTGGGCGCCGAATTCTTCTATGAAGACATTCCGGCGGACATGGCCGATGAAGCCGCGCTGTATCGTGAACAGCTGATCGAGCTGGCCGTTGAGCAAGACGACGATGCCATGGAAGCCTATCTTGAAGGCAACCTGCCCGACGTCGCGACGCTGAAGGCGTTGATCCGCAAGGGTACGCTCAACCAGTCGTTCGTGCCGGTTTGCTGCGGTTCGGCTTTCAAGAACAAGGGCGTGCAGCCGCTGCTCGACGCGGTGGTCG
>JAGWUU010000118.1 GCA_028868335.1 Sphingomonadales bacterium
GGCAGCTGGGCAGCGATCAGGAACGAAACAATGGCGATCGTTAGATCCTTGAATGCCTCAAGCGTGCTGGCCGTGACGTTGTCGACGTGGAAATAGCCGATCGACTGGAGGATCACCGTGCCGACACTGTTCAGCAGAATGGCAAAGACCGCATAGCCGAAGCCCAGCGCCAGCTTTGCCGCCAATCCCGCCTCGCCGGTGCCGAGTACCACGTCCTGATCGGCAATGCCGCCCACAGCAGCCATCAAATTCCCTCCCGCGATTCGTTGTCGAATGTCCTTGCACTTCGATTAGCATGTCGTTTATGAAATGCATATCATAAACGTGCAACAAGCGATCCTGACGAACCCGTCGGGGTGCGGCATGGCAGGATTTCTGGGAAGGAGCATAGCGGAATGAGCGAGTGGTGGCGCGGTGGAGTGATCTACCAGGTCTATCCGCGCAGCTTCTGCGATTCGGATGGCGATGGGGTCGGCGATCTGCCGGGCATCGTCTCGCGCCTCGATTACCTTGCCGATCTGGGCGTGGACGGGGTGTGGGTTTCTCCGTTCTTCAAGTCACCTATGCGCGACTTCGGCTACGACATCTCGGACTATTGCGACGTCGATCCGACCTTTGGCACCCTCGCAGATTTTGATGCCCTTCTCGCCGGGGCACACGAACATGACCTCAAGCTGGTGATCGACCAGGTCTATTCGCACACCTCAGACCAGCATCCCTGGTTCAAGGAAAGCCGTTCCTCACGCGATAATCCCAAGGCGGACTGGTATGTATGGGCAGATGCGCGGCCTGACGGCGGCCCTCCCAACAACTGGATCTCGCTGTTCGGCGGGCAGGCGTGGTCGTGGGATTCGCGGCGCAGGCAATACTACATGCACAATTTCCTGTCCGAGCAGCCGGACCTCAACTTCCATAATCCCGCAGTGCGCGAGGCGATCCTGAACGTCGCGCGGTTCTGGTTGGCTCGCGGTGTCGACGGATTCCGGCTTGATGTCGCCAACTTCTACTTCTGTGACCCGCAACTGCGTTCCAACCCGCCCAAGTCGGAGCACGGCGGTTTTGCCCGCCCCTATTGGCACCAACGCCATCTCCACGACCGTTCGCAGCCGGAAAACCTCGACTTCATGAGTGAGTTGCGCAGTGAGGTTGACCGACACGGCGAGTTGATGACCGTGGCCGAGATCGGCAGTGATTCCTACATCGCCCGCTC
This sequence comes from Sphingomonadales bacterium, assembly GCA_028868335.1. Lineage (GTDB taxonomy): Bacteria > Pseudomonadota > Alphaproteobacteria > Sphingomonadales > Sphingomonadaceae > Novosphingobium. The sequence goes on from JAGWUU010000118.1 coordinate 1,211, forward strand.
GATAGAATATACCGAGCCAGGGCGGCTGCACACCGCCTACAACTTCATGCTGCTGGAAAATGGCCCGCTGACCGCCGCGCTGATCCGCGACGCGCTGGAGAGTTGGACCAGCGAAACCGCTTGGCCAAGCTGGTCGTTCTCGAACCACGATGTCTTGCGTTCACGCACCCGCTGGGGCGGCGAGGACGCGGGGGATGCTTTCGCCCAATTGCTGATGGGCCTGCTGCTGTGCCTGCGCGGCACAATCTTCATCTATCAGGGCGAGGAACTGGGCCTGCCGCAAGCCGACGTGCCGTTCGAGCGTTTGCAAGACCCCGAAGGCATCCGCTTCTGGCCGGACAGCCTTGGCCGTGACGGTTGCCGCACGCCCATACCGTGGCAGGGCGATCAGCCCAACGCCGGATTCTCGGCGACAGAGCCGTGGCTTCCGGTCGACAGACGCCACCATGCGTTGGCGGTCGATCGGCAAGAATCCGATCCGGTGTCCACGCTGGCCCATACGCGCCGGTTCGTCGCCTTCCGCAAGGCGCATCCGGCGTTGCGGCTTGGCTCCATCACCTTCATCGACGCGCCTGAACCGATTCTCGCTTTCCGCCGCGAGGACAAAGACAGCGGCGAAATGCTGCTTTGCCTGTTCAACCTGGGTTCGGCGGAACAGCGTTTCACCTTGCCGACGGGCACCTGGACCGATTGCGACTACGGGATGCCCGGCCGGGTGGAGAGTGGTGATGCGATCCTGCCGCCTTGGGGCGGGCTGGTGGTGCGTGGCTGAAATGGCCATTGCTTCCGCAAACCGCGCGCGCTCAAGAGGCCGTTGCTCGACGTCTCGGCCAAGACGACCGCGAAAGCCCTTGCCGCGCTGATCTAGCCGCCTGCCTCGACCAGCATCCGAGCCATCACGCGGCGAGCGTTGTCCTTGCAGGCCATGTCGCCGGGCTTGGACTCGATCTCGGCGATCAGCCCAAGAATCTGCGCCTTGCTGCGGCCCAGCCGCGTCTCGAGCGCCGTGATTTCATCCACCTTGGCCTTGAGGGCATCAAGCAGACCTTCGTGCTGCCATTGATCGAGGTCGGATGGCACCATTCGCCGGATTTCATCGAGACTGAAGCCCGCGTTCTGCGCGGTGTCGATCAGGTTGAGCACGACCAGCGCCTCGGGCGGATAGGTGCGGTAGCCATTCGAGCGGCGATCGACCAGCTTGAGCAGGCCGATCCGCTCATAGAATCGGATGCGTGATGGAGTCTGCCCGCTGCGTTTCGCCAGATCGCCGATCTTCATGTCCGGGTCCTCGAATTTTCCGCTTGACCTTAAACTTAGCTTAAAGGTTAGCATCGGTCAAATTCCCGGATTCGGAGGTTGTAGATGTCGCTGTTTTCCCCGCTGCTTTTGCCCAATGGTTCGACCGTTCCCAACCGCATCGCCAAGGCGGCGATGGAAGAGAACATGGCCGATGGCGATCACGCGCCATCCGCCGATCTGCTCCGACTTTATCGCGCCTGGGCGCAAGGCGGGACGGGCCTGATCATCACCGGCAACGTCATGGTGGATGGAAGGGCGATGACCGGCCCGGCGGGCGTAGTGCTGGAGAACGATCGCTTCCTTGACCGCTTTCGCGGCTGGGCGGATGTCGCTCGTGCCGACGGCGCGCAGGTGTGGATGCAGATCAACCATCCCGGACGACAGATGCCCGCCGGGATGGGACAGGAAACGGTCGCGCCGTCGGCAATCGCCCTCGATCTAGGCGCGCAGTCGAAGCAGTTTCCGATGCCGCGCGAAATGACCGAGGGGGAGATCGTCAACGTCACGCAGCGCTTCGTCACCACTGCCGTCCTGGCCGAGCGGGCAGGGTTTCATGGGGTAGAGATTCACGCAGCGCACGGCTACCTGCTCAGCCAGTTCCTTTCGCCGTTGTCGAACCGGCGAACGGACCGCTGGGGCGGAAGCCTCGAAAACCGGGCGCGACTGTTGCTTGATGTCGTGCGCGGTATTCGCGCCGCGGTGACGCCCGGCTTCGCCGTGGCGGTAAAGATCAACTCGGCCGACTTCCAGCGTGGCGGGTTCTCGCCCGAGGATGCCCGCGCCGTGGTCGCCATGCTAGGGCCACTTGGGGTTGACCTGGTCGAACTGTCGGGCGGCAGTTACGAGGCCCCGGCTATGATGGGTACCTCGCGCGACGAACGCACCCTGGCGCGCGAGGCCTATTTCCTCGAATTTGCGCGCGAGATTGCCGGGGTGGCGACCATGCCCTTGATGGTGACAGGCGGGATTCGCCGCCGCGCCATAGCCGAACAGGTGGTGGGCAGCGGCGTGGCCATGGCGGGGATCGCTACCGCCCTTGCCATCGACCCCGAACTGCCCAAAAAGTGGCGCGCCGGAAGCGATGATGCCCCTGCGATCAAGCCGATCACCTGGAAGAACAAGCCGGTCGCATCGGTCGCCCACATGGCGACGGTCCGTTACCAGCTTGGTCGGCTCAGTGAGCAGCGCCGCACCGCGCCCGACGTCTCGCCGGTCTGGGCGCTGATCGTCTCGCAACTCCACACCCGGCGCAGCACCCGCGCCTACAAGCGGTGGATGGAACGGCGGCGCGCGGCGTGATCGGTGCCTAGCGGACTGGCTCCAATCGAACATCGCTGAAACGCAGGTTGTTGACTTCGCCCTTGGTCGCGAACCCGATCCAGCGGGCCGGGCAGGCAGTATCCATGGACAGGTTCGCTTGCCAGCGGTGGCTGGCTGCATCGAACTGCGGCGCAATCCAGTCCGATGGGTCGGGCTTGCAGGAGAATCCCACCACGATTCCATCGGCAGGCGTACCGTCGGCCTTTTCAGCCTTCCATGTCAGGCGGTAACGTCCCGCTGGCAGAAGCAACAATTGGCGTAACATCATTTCGGGCCGACTTGCCGTGCTGTCGAGAACCAGAGCCCGACCTCTCGAAACGGGGTCCGGCTCGAATACTGCACTGGCGTCGCTGCGACCGATAAAGGTCCAGGCGAATTCGCTTTCAGTCTGGTTCAATTGAGCGGCCGCGAAGTTGCCGTCAAAGAGCAGTGATTGTGCGGCAGCGGGGCAATGGCCTCGCCAAAGCCGGGCCGCATCGGCGACCTGGTTTTCTGCGATCAGCGACGACACTGTTGGGCCGATCACCGCACAGCCGACAGGCTTTCCGCGCTGGGCGACTTCATTGAGGACAGCAGTGCGCTGGGCTAGCCGATCTGGCGGCAGGTCGTGAACTGCCATCGCGTAGGGGCGCAGCCACGGCGGCGCAGTCGCAAGGCGATCAGCCAGGGCTGATCGGCCAGGCGCACTACGCTCGAACGGATCGAACAACTGGTGCTGGTCAAGCACGCCGGGGTTCTGCCGGGCAAGGGCATCCAGCCGCAGGGCCGCGACACGATAGTCTCCAACCTCCAACGCGCGGCCAAGCATGTAGATTTGCGTATAGGCAACCCGCCAGCCAAGTCGGGCGGCAACGCGAAATGCGCGCTCCGCCCCTACACGATCGCCGGTCGCATAGCGTGCTGCACCAAGCAGCGCGGTGCTTGTTGGATCAAGTGGAGCATTGGTCACCGCGGCTTCGCTCAGTCGGAGCGCCGACGTGCCATCGCCCTTTGCCAACGCTTCGCGCGTTGAAGCGCGCAGAGCCTCGGACGATAACAGGGACGGGACCTGGCGCGCCAGGTCGGGCCGCGTTTCGGTCGCGCGATCCAGCCCACTGCCCACCGCAAGCCAGGCATAAGCAGCAAGGGCGAAACCAAGGGCCAGGCCGATCGCCAAGCGACGCGAGGTTGCGCTGGCAACTGCCACGATCAAGCGGCTTCCTTCTCATCCGTTTCATACCGGTAGTATTCGTATCCGTAGTATTCGGAATAGCGATTGCCGGACTTGAGTGGATCGAACTTGGTTAGCACGGCCCCGAGGATCAGTGGGCGCATCGTCCGGAGGCGGCGCAATGAGGCCTTCAAGGAGCCGCGCCTGCTTCTATCGGCCTCGACGACGAATACCACGCCGTCCACCAGGGCTGCCATCAATGGCGAATCCGCCAGGCCAAGGATCGGCGGACTATCAATCACGACGACATCGTACTGGCTCGCGGCTTCCTGAAGGATCTGCTCGAACCGCGCTGCTGAAAGCAGTTCAGTCGGGCTGGGGGGCGGCGGGCCAGCCATGAGATAGGCAAGATTGTCCTGCCCGGAAGGCACCACGGCTGATGCCATGGGATCGTGAGAGGTAAGGAGCGTGGACAGCCCCCTGTCACTCTCAACGCCGGTGTGTCTGTGCAACGACGGGCGGCGCAGGTCCGCGTCGATCAACAAGGCGCGCTTGCCCATCCGCGCAAAGGCAGCGGCGATCGCCTGGCTGCTGGTCGTCTTGCCTTCGGACGGCTGGGCACTTGTTACGAGCATGACTCGCGGCAAGCCCTCGGTGGTCGAATAGAGCAGCGAGCTCCGTAGCGAGTTGTACGCTTCGGAGATTGGCGACTTCGGGTCGGTCAGCGCGGTGGCGGGTTCGCCAGTAGAGTCGCGTGGAACGACACCCAGCAAGGGTAGCCCGAGCTTGGTTTCGACATCCTCGGGAATGCGGATCGAATCGTCGAACTGATCCTTGAGGAACACAGTGATCGCGGCCAGCCCCGCTCCAAGCATAAGCCCGATCAAAAGGTTCTTGAACAACTTGGGCGAAGATGGGGCGCCGGGCACTTCGGCCTTGTCGATGATGTTGACGTTGCTGAGGCTAACCCCGGCAACCGCGTTGAGAGTCTTGTAGCGTTCAAGAAGGCCATCGTAGAGTTGCCGGTTTGTTTCGGCCTCGCGCGAAAGCAGGCCATATTGAACAGTCTTGTCCTGTTCGGAAAGCGTCTCGCTTTTCAAGCGAGTGACCTGACCGTTGAGCTGCTGTTCGGCGGACAGCGCCGATTGGTATTCGTTCCGCACGGCGTTACGGACATTTGACGCAGCCTGCTGAAGCTGCTGGTTGATCGCGGCAAGCTGCGATTCACGGGCGCGAACCGAAGGATAGTCGGACAGATGCGTCGCCCGATCCTGATCGAGTTCGGCCTGCACCTGTGCCCGTTGCGAAATCAGCGTAGCGACAGAGGGGTTGGAGATAACTTCGGTCGAACTCAACAAGGGCACGCTGGAAACAGCGCGCCAGCGTGCTTCGGCCTGGATGCGCCGCGCCGTCGCCTCGTTTGCCGTTGCGTTGAGTTGCAGCAGGCTGGAGGTCGTGACTGAACCGGCGGATGCCTGCTCCCTGTGTCCATCGGTGGCCGTGGCGGTGCCATCGGTGCGGATCAGGCCAGCCGCGCGGGAATAGTCATTCAATGCGCGCTCCGAATCCTCCAGCTTGTGCTTGGCAGCTTCGAGCTGTTCGGCAAGAAAGTTGCGGGCGTAGGATGAACTGTCGAACTTGCGCTGGAGGTTCGACTGGATGAACTCGCTGGCATAGGCATTCGCGACTTGCGCGGCGGTGGCCGGATCGGTGCTTTCAAACGCGATCGACACGATGCGTGTGTCGCGCGGCAGGTCGACGTTCAGCGACGCGCGCAGCAGGCCGGTGGCCAGATTGCGCTGGTCTTCCGCAGAAATGCCCGCGGCGGGCGCCGAGACGCCCTGTGCCTTGTAGAACGCCGGGTTCCCGGCAAGCTTCAGGCTTTGCGCCACTCGCAGGGCAAGCCCACGGCTGCGCAGGATATCGGTTTGCGTCTTTAGGAAACGTTCGGTGTCCCAGGCGGCCCCACCCGTTACGTCGGCGCTGTCCTCCTTGTCGCCCAGCACGCGCCCCGTCAGGTCGTTGATCTGGATCGTCGAGGCGGCGCTGTAGCGCGGCGTCTGCAACAGAGTCACGACCAATGTGATGCCCAGCGTTGCCGACATGATGCCTACGATCAGCCACAGGCTCCGCCGGATCGCCGCAGCGATGTAGCGAATATCGAACTGGGTTTGCGGTGGACCAAATTGCGCTGCATCATCGGACAAGTTCCCGTGACCGGGCGTGTGATGAAAGCTTTCAGCGGGCATTTGCGTCGACACGGCGGCCTCGTCAGCGGAAGATGTAGAACAGGTTGAAAGCGGGGGCCGTCTGCAGGAATTCCCGCCATGCGCCCTTCAGGGCCGAATGGCCGACGACCACGGTATCTCCAGCCAGCACCTGCGGATCGGGCGCATTCCCGCGACGGATGTCGGCCAGATTGAAGCGCGCGCCGGCCCGCTGCCCGTTGATCAGGCGAAAGATCATCACCTCATCCAGCTTGGCAATTTCGTTGGGACTCTTGGCCTGTGCGACAGCGGACAACAGCGTCGTGCCTTGCTTCGCTTCGAAGATGCCGGGTTCCTTGACGTCGCCTTCGACGGTGAAAGTGGTCTTGCTTCGTTCGGTAACGATGACGGCAACCTGCGGGTTGCGGATGAAGCGCGAGCCAAGCCGGCGCACGAGTTCATCGCGCAGTTCGCTGGGCTTGAGCCCCGCAGCGGGCAGTTCCCCGGCAAGCGGCACCTGGATGTGGCCATTGCCGTCCACGCGATAGAGATCAGAGGTCAGTTCAGGCTCACCAAGAACGCGGATGGCCAGGCGATCGCCCACGCGCAGCACGTCATCTTCAGGCTGGGCCGGACTTGTCGCGGGAAAAATCTTCTCCGCCTCTGCGCCGTACGGCAACCTGTTCGGCCCGGCATGTTCGCATCCGGTGCAGGCAAACACTCCCAACGCTATGGCGGCGCGGGCAACCAGCTTCGTCATTGTGATTCATCCAACATTCCGGATCTGCCCCTCCGCGTCATTCCGTTTTCATGAGGCAGCACTATCCCGGCACATACGGCGGCCAACAGCGCTAATGACATGGATCGAAACGGATAATCAACCAGCGAATGCAGAGCCAGAATGACCAGTGCCGTTCCCCCGAAAATGGCGAGACCGATCGAACCTGCGGGCGGAGAGCGATGGGCACGCACCAGCGCCGCGAGCAGTATTCCGCTGATCGCTCCAAGCGCAGCCAGTCCGAAGATGCCTGCCTCAACCATCAATTCGAGATATTCGTTGTGAGCACGGTTGGGAACGGCGGCCTTCACGATCTCGAGGCGCTCACCCTGAAGCAAAGCGGGAACGAAGTCGCCCATCCCGACGCCAACCGGAAAGTAGGCGCGCGCGGTGTAGAGGCTGTCGGCCCACAAATCGGGACGCAGTTCGTCGCCAAAGGTGAAGCGCGACAGGACGTTTGCAAGCGCGGCATTGTGCGCCGATCCGAACAAGCCAAGGGTAGCGATTGCGACAAGGGTGGCGAGGGAGATTCCCAGCCCGCGACGGGTTATGCTGAACCAGGGCCGTAAAAGGACCGCGCCGCCAACGAGCGCGAAGGGCAAGAGTGCAATACCGGCCCGCGAACCTGTCAGCACGACGCCGAGCCCAAACAGAGCCGCAACGACGGAGCCGAACGCGATGATGCCGCCACGCGGCAAGCGAAGGATTCCGTCCAGTGCCAATTCCCTGATCAGCGTCAGTCCTGCAATAAGTCCGACAAGTAGCATGTCCGCCGTGCTGTTGTGATTGGCCTGAAATCCTTCGAGGAATGACGATCCTCCCCCATAGAAGCGCAGGCTGCTGCCCGGCCCCTGTGAAAGCTGCGCCGCGCCCACCACCATGGTCAGCAATGCCCCGCTCGCGGCGACGGCGACGACAAGCACACGCCCCCGGCGACCCAGCGAAGCGGCCATGATCAAGATCACTGCTGCCGGAATCATGGCGAGTAACGAAGCGAGGGTTCTGTCCGGCGCGAGCGACACGGAACGCCAGTCGTCCCCGTGATCAACAAGGCCCAGCGCTTCGCGCGCAAGGGCTCGGCCCGGCAACGCGTGCCACAGGCCTGGGGGCAGCGGGACAAGCTGAGCAATCGGCACCACGAGGATACACGTCGCGATGATCAAGGCCGAGCGCGGCGCCGATTTGCCGATCGGGCGATCGAGCGAAACAAACCAGATGGCGGCAACGGCGGCGATCGCCATTTGCAGGACCACCTCAGGCAACGGTGCAGGGGTGCCCCCACCGCCCAGGACAATCGCCATGAACAAGGCGGCAGCGGCCAGCCACCCGTTGTGGTTTGCGCGGCTCAGCGCGATAGCCCACCTAGATATGGCGAATTCCCAATGTCGCAGGTCCGGAATTGACTGCACCGCGCA
>JAGWUU010000119.1 GCA_028868335.1 Sphingomonadales bacterium
GACGAGGCAGGGCTGGGGAACGCCGAACCCGACCTTGCGGCGCACCGACGCGGCGATGACATTGCGGCCCTTGCGCAAGCGCAGCGGATAGGTGGCCATTTGCGTCCACCATGCAGGACCGTCGGACGGTGCGGCGAGCTGCTCGCCATTGAGCCACAGGCTGATGGTCTCGTGCGCCGCGATGCACAGTTCGGCTGGTGCTTCCTGCGCCGAATCGAAGGTCCAGCGGAACATTCGCTCCTGCTCGGCCTTGATCGGCTCGCTGCCGCTGATCCAGTTCAGCCCGGCCGAGCGGTCAGCCGCGGCCACTTGGGTTTCGGCGGCGAGCCACTCGCCCTGCCACGCCGCGAGGCCAGTCTCCCAACCGCCGACGGCGCTTGTCCGCGACGCCTTGCCCGATGTGGACCAGACTTCGACCTGCCAGACTGCCGACCCGCCGGGCGCGATCGCGGGACCGCCATAGGCGACGTCGAACTGGCGGGGCGACGCCACGCGGCCGCTGTCCCACAGCAGGTCGCCAGCGCCGAGTGCTTCAGTGTTGCGTGCGACCCGAATGCGGTAAGCGGTCTGGCGTCCTTCATTGACTTGCCACGCAAAACGGGGAGCAAGGTCGCCGAGGGCAAGCGGGTTGTCGAGTCCGCAAACGCGAAGGTCGCCGACGGCTGCGGGAGTCACCATTTGAGCCCTTGCCAGTCCGGTTGGGGGGAGCAAGGCTAACGTGCCACCCGCCAGGGCGATCGCTTCGCGTCGGTTGACTCGCATGCCCATTCCTCCCGCGCGGTCCGTCACGGCCGCAATTGCCGTCCGGAAATTCGCACTTTTGCCGCAATAACCGGCATGGTCGCCGCGCGGGATAGCTCGACCCTGACTTCGCCGGGCGAAACGACCCAGCGCTGCCTTGCGGCATCGAAGTTGGCCAGGATACGGGGATCGACCGCTATCGTGATTGTCCGGCTTTCTCCGGGCTTCAGTGCGACCCGGCTCCATCCGGCAAGCCGCCGGGCCTTGCCCGGTAGAGTGATATAGATCTGCGCCACGTCGGTGCCGTCGCGGGCGCCAGTGTTGGTAACGCGGAAGCGCGCCTCAAGCTGGTTGCCACCGGTTACGACCAGTCGATCGTAACCGAAACGGGTGTAGTTGAGCCCGTAACCGAAGGGATAAAGTGGCGTGAAGCGCTTGCGATCATACCAGCGGTAGCCAGCGTCGGAGCCTTCGGGATAGTGGATCTCGAATGGCGGCGAATTGGTGTTGATCCCATAGATGGCCCTGTCATCCTTGCTAGGTGGGGGCAGGTTCGATCCAGGCAGGACCGGATTGGGCAATTGTTCGATCCCTGCTGGGAAGGTCGCTGGCAGGCGGCCCGAGGGATTGACCGTCCCGGCGATGATCGCGGCCAGGGCATCGCCGCCGCGTTGGCCAGGATACCAGCCGACCAGAATCGCGGCGACCCGGTCGCGCCAGGGCATCAGCACCGGATTGCCGATCTCGAGCACGGCGATGGTTCTGGGGTTGGCCGCCGCAACAGCAGCGATCAGGGCGTCGCCTTTTCCGTCGAGCGCGAGGTTGGGGCTATCGAAGGCTTCGCCCTGAAACTTCTCGCCAAAGACGATTGCCGCATCGGCCTGTCGCGCAGCCTCTACGGCGACGGTAGGATCGCGGCCGTCGACATAGGTGATCTCTCGCCCCGGTAGTGCAGCGCGCAGCGCCTCGAGCGGGGGCGTGCCGCCAAAGGCCCGACGCCCGAACATCCTTGCTGGCCCCTCGGTGATCGGCTCGACCAGCTTGAACCCGCCGACCGGAACCACCTGGCTCGATCCCGCGCCCGAAAGCACGCCGATATCTGCATGGCCGCCAATCACCACGATCCTGCGGACGGCAGATGCGATCGGCAGGATGCCTCCTTCGTTGCGAAGCAGCACGGTTCCCTGTTCGGCCACCGCTTGCGCAACCTTGCCATTGGCAGCGTAGTCGATCGGCGTCTTGGCGGGCGGAAGTCCATCGAGGTCGCGGGCATAGAGCGTCCGAAGGATTCGCAAGACGGCTGTATCGACCGCCCGCATCGGCACCCGGCCATTCTTCAGCGCGGCCTCGAGTTCGGTCGAGAACCAGCGTTTTCTGTCGAGCTTCTGGGCGGATTGCTGGTCAAGACCGGCCAGCAGGCTTTCGGTCGAATGGACCGCGCCCCAGTCGGACATGACAAAGCCCTTGAAACGCCAGTCGCGGCGCAGGACCTGGTTCAGCAGGAATTCGTTTTCGCAGGCGAACTTGCCGCCAATCAGGTTGTAGGCGCACATCACCGATCCGGGATCGCCCTCCTCGATCCCGATCTGGAAGGCGAGCAGGTCGCTTTCGCGGGCTGCGGCCTCGTCGATCACCACATTTCCGCTCGACCGCCCGGTTTCCTGGTCGTTAAGCGCGAAATGCTTGATCGTCGCAATCATCCGGTTCGACTGGATCCCTGCGATTTCTCGCCCGACCAGCCTTCCGGCCAGCAGCGGGTCCTCGCCGAGATATTCGAAATTGCGTCCGGCGCGCGGATCGCGGACCAGATTGACCCCGCCCGCCAGCATCACGTTAAACCCCTTGGCGCGCGCCTCGGATCCGATCATGCGCCCGCCCTGATAGAGCAGGTCGGGGTTCCATGTCGCCGCGAGCGCGAGGCCGGAGGGCAGGGCAGTGGCGACGTCACCTTTGCGCATGTCCATCAGATTGCTGACACCGAGGCTGGCGTCGGTCGATACCTGCGGCGGCACGCCCAACGCTTCGTTGCCTGGGACGTAACCGGCCCCGATCGCCAGGTCTTCAGGGCGCTGCGCCTTGGGCAGCATCAGGGGCATCTCGCCGTTGATCAGCGCGATCTTGTCCGTCAGCGACATCCGGGCGAGCGCGGCGCGCGCCCTTCCGTCGGCCGCGCCATCCTCGTGCGTCGGCGCGCGCGCATGCAACACGGTCGGCGGGATCGCGGCGGAAGTCAGAACCGCGGCGGCTGCCAGCCAGAATTGGACGCGCGTTTTCATCTCCGTCTCCCGCTTTCCCCGATGGGAACTCGTGTTCCGTGACGCTGGCTATGCACATCGGCGGACCAAGTCAATATATCGCTCGATACCGTTCGATTAATTGTCGCGGGGCGTTGCCTTGGCTGGTCTGCTGTGAAACAAGGCCGCCATGTCCGGCACCGTCACCAAACCCGCGCAGAAGGCCCGATCCACCAAGTTGCAAGGCCATGTCCCCAAACGCGGACGGCCCAGCACCGCCCGCGCGCGGGGGATCGACCGGGCGATCATTGACGCGGCGCGCGAGCAGTTCTTCGCCGAAGGTTTCGACGCGGTGGCGATGGAGCAGGTCGCGGCCAAGGCGCGCGTCTCCAAGGGAACGCTCTATGCTCGTCACCCGTCCAAGGAGGCGCTGTTCGCGGCGGTGATCCAGGCGTCAGTGCAAGACTGGTCGGACCAGGCATCGGCGTCGGATCATCTACTGACCGACGACATCGAACAGCGCTTGCGTCACCACGCCCGAACCATCGCCCTGGCGATACAGCAGCCCGACGTGCAAGCGACCCAGCGGCTGATCGTTTCGATCGGGCAGCGCTTTCCTCAGCTGGCTGGGACGCTCAGCGAGTACGGCTTTCGCTACATCGTCGATCTTGTAGCGGGCGATCTGGCCGCTGCGGCGCGGCGCGACGGCCAGGCGCTGCGCGATCCGCTCGGAGTCGCCAAGTTGCTCGTTACCAGCATATCGGGACTCCAACTGCAACGGATCGGTGGCAACGACGGCGAATCGATGGAGGCGTTCGCCGACCGGGTTGTCGATCTGATCCTGGCCGCCCGGTCCGCCTGGTGACGGCGCTTGTTATTCGAACGATACCGTGTAATAAATAGCAGGTTCCGGTCCCGCGGACCAGATTCTTGAGAGGAACTGCCTGATGTCCAAGTTTGTGCTTCTGCTTGCCGCCACACTTTCCGTCGGCGCGCTTTCTGTCCCGGCCGCGGCCGCCGACACGGCCAATGTGGCCAAGCCGACTGCCGTAGCGCCGAAGTTTTCGACTGCCGGAACGGACATCGGCACATTGCTCGATAACCCGGAAGCCAAGGCGATCGTGGAAAAGCACATTCCGGGCCTGACCACCAATGATCAGATCGAAATGGCCCGCCCGATGACCCTGAAGGCAATTCAGCAATATGCGCCGGAACAGGTGACGGACGAGCGACTGGCGGCGATTGATGTCGACCTAAGCAAACTGAAATAGCGCTGTCGGCGAAGTCTGGAAATGATCGGGGGCCGTACCAGATGGTGCGGCCCCCTTCGCATGGAACCGGTCTGTCCATCAGGCTGCTAGAGGTGCGTCGACCGGGGCTTCGGCCGGATATTCCGCCGGGCCGCCAAAATTGTAGGCGGCGTTGAGCGCGCCGATAAACGCTGGATCGCGCAGCGGATCGCTCGGCGTCCCGATCACGACTCCGCGCGAGCGGACGTCCTTGATCAGCGTGTCGAACACCCGGTCGAAAGTCAGGTCGTCGGTCCGGTCCATGTTTGTCTTGAGTTCGGCAAAGTCCATGAACACTTCTGCCGACCAATGCACCAGGAAGCGCAATTCATCGGTGTGATAGCTGGCGATCACCGCATCGCCGGTTCGGACCTGCCAGCCATCGGGATCGCCGGGTTCGCCGTTGAACGTGCTTTCGAAAGCCAGGCCGTGTGGGTGGCGGCGCTCGACCGGGCCGTTGGCTTCGCCGCGATGGACCAGCATCTCGTTCTGGACCACCACCGCGCGGTTATAGATCGGCGACTTAACGCGGGCAGGCTTCTCCAGCGGCCCGCTCGGCCAATAGGTGAAGCCGCTGGCCGGATCGTTGCTGAACCAGGTGATGACCTGGGCCATCTTGATCAGGTAGTCCTTGAACAGCCCCGAGCGGCCCATGATCGAACACAGCCAGGTCGGCGAGTTCTCATAGCGGATGCCACGGAAGCTGGGGGTATCGAGGTGGCCTGGATCACGGTTGGCGCAAGGCCCGTTGACATTGAACAACATCATCTGCGGCTTGGCGTATTGCGCGCCCCAGTATTCCTTCGCCTGCGCCAGGAACGCCGCGTTGTAGAATACATCGTGAAGCTCAGGATAGAGAGCGGCCGAGTAGTTGCCGAAGAACCCCCGGAAGGTCGGGGTGAGGAACATGTCGAGCGTCGGGCTGAAGCCTTCGGGGAAGCCGCCGGCAAAGGTCGCGAGCAATTCCTCCGGGCTGGCGAAGTGCTGGGCGAGGATCAGCTTCCAGTCACCACCCGAATGCACCACGTTGAGCATCCGGCGCTTCTGCTCCTCGGTGAACGGCTTGTCGATTTCACGCGGGGGTGAGGCGGGTTGCAGGATGGCGGACAGTTCGCGGCGGCGGGTTTCATCAAGCATCATGGTCTCCTGGTCATTCGTCTGCGTTTCGCGGCTGAACGGGCGCAAGTCCGCAGCCTTGCGTCCGTTCGGCAGGGATCCGATTCCCTATTGTCGATAAAAGTTATCGATCTATAACTTTTTTACAAGCCGCAAATGTTGGCGATCGGTAGCGCAGGGCAGATAGTCTGCTAGCAGCATGAGGAGCCGGGCAGGGGGAAGCATGACCAAGGGCCGCAGGACAGCAAGCCGGATCCTCGATGCCGCCGAGGCGCGGTTCGCCGCGCGGGGGTTTACCGGCACCTCGCTGCGCGACATCGCTGCCGAGGCGGAACTGCAGCAGCCCGGCCTCTACAAACACTTCGCCGGCAAGGACGATATCTACCGCAAGGTCTATGAGCGCGCTCTGCTCCCGCTCACAATGGCGCTTGATGATGCTTTGGGGCGGGCGCCCAACGATGCCGATTTCGGCAAGCTGACCGATTTGCTGACGGACGTGCTGGTTCGGCATCCCAACATCCCCAAGCTGCTGCTGCGGGCGTTGCTTGCAGCCGATACCGAACGCGATGAAGTGGCGCTGGCCTGGCTCGAGCGATTGATCGGCTATGGCCGAAGCCTGAGCGCGATGGCGGGGGTGGATGGTGATAGGGACCGGCTTTCGATCCAGATCGTGGCAACCTTCAACCTGCTGTTCGGCTACTTCTGGACCGCGCCGCTGCTGGAAAGCCTTACGGGAAAGGACGTCGCCGATCCGCAACTCGTGGCGATCCAGAAGGATCTCCTAACGCGGTTCGTTGCCGCGCTTGGCGGCCCCGGTGCCGCTTCATCTCCAGCCTGACCAGTAGGTCACAGCCCTTGTGCAATCGTTGCGTTATATGTAAGTGGATACTTACTATATAACGAATGTGATTCGCGCTGGGGCCCCGTTTGGCCGCCATGAAGCGCCGGCAGAGGAGTGTGTGATGAACATCGCGATATCCCCCACGCAGGTCGAACCAACTCGCCTGCCGATCACTGATCATGCCGGGCTGCGGGCTCCGCTGCGCGATGCGAACCTGCCGACCCTGCTGATGATCTATACTGCTTATTCGGGCGACCGTGCCTATCTGGATAGCTTCGCGCCCTATCTCACGGCGCTCTACACGGCCGAGATGCCCTCGAACGTGCCTGACGCAATGGCCGAGGATCTGCGCAGCCGCCTGTTCACCATGCTGACCGCACCAACCCCACCTGCGGAACCGAACCCCGACCCTGAGTTCGTGCGTCACATGATGAGCGTCGGCGTGGGCGAGGAGGTTGCCGCCGAACTGGTCCCGGTCCTCTATGACCAGATGGGCTTCGTTCCCCCGGTGCCGCGCAAACAGATTGCCGGGCGCAAGATGCCGGCCAGCGACTTCGACGTGCTGGTGATCGGCGGGGGGATGAGCGGGATTGCCGCGGGCATCAAGCTGGCCGAGGCCGGCTATTCCTATACCATCGTCGAGAAGAATGCCGATCTTGGCGGGACCTGGTACGAGAACCGCTATCCCGGCGTCGGGGTGGATACCCCCAGTCACTTCTACTCCTATTCGTTCGAGCTGAACCCCGAATGGAGCCACTACCACCCCAAGGGACAGGAAATTCAGGAATACCTGACAAGCGTGGCCGACCGGCACGGCGTTCGCGCCAACGTGATCTTCAACACCCGCGTCAAGGGTGCGGTGTGGGACGCCGCGGCGCGCAAGTGGCGGGTGCAGCTGCAGGACCAAGGCGGCGGATCGAGCGAAAAGATCGTATCCGCGGTGCTGCTTGCTCACGGCGTGCTCAATCGCTGGTCTATGCCGAAGATCGCCGGGCTCGAGAACTTCGAGGGCCCGGTGATGCATAGCGCCGGGTGGGATGCCTCGGTCGACCTCAAGGGCAGAAAGGTCGCACTGATCGGGACCGGGGCCAGCGCTGCGCAGATTGCCCCGGCGATCGCCGACCAGGTCGACCAGCTCACCATCTTCCAGCGCTCGAAGCACTGGGTCCTCAACAATCCGGATATCAACGTCGGAGTGAACGAGAACGTGCGCTTCGCTCTGCGCAACATTCCCCATTACAAGGAATGGTTCCGCTTCCGGGTCTATTGGTTCACGGGCGACGGGCTTTACGGCAACGTCAAGATGGAGGCCGACTGGCCCAACCAGGACGTCTCGATCTCCCGGCAAAATGACGCGGTGCGCAACTATGCCTTGCAGTACATCAACGCGAAGCTGGCGAACCGTCCCGATCTGATCGCGAAGATGACCCCCGATTACCCGATCTTCGGCAAGCGGATCGTACTCGATGCAGACGGCGGATGGCTCGATATGCTGGTCAAGCCGAATGTCGCTCTCGAGGATCGGCCGATCGACCATGTCGAGAAGGACGCGGTCGTACTAAAGGACGGCACCCGGATCGAGGCTGACGTCCTGGCCCTGGCGACCGGGTTCGACATCGCCAAGGTGGTCGGCGACCTGGAGATCGTGGGCGAGGGCGGTTGCCGGATTCAGGAGGACTGGGGCGAGGACGACCCGCGCTCGTACCTGGGGGTGATGGCCCCCGGTTATCCCAATCTGTTCCTGATCCTTGGTCCCAACAGCGCGCCAAACCACGCGGCCGGGGTCAACATGGTGATGGAAGCCCAGATCAACTGGATGATCGAGACGCTCGACCTGATGGTTGCCGAAGGCGCGCGCCGCGTCGAGCCGACCATTTTGGCCTATGAACGATGGAACGCCGATGTCGAAGCGCAGATGGCGCAGATGATCTGGTCGCATCCCAAGGCCAAGAGCTATTACCTCAACTCGAAGGGGCGCAACATCATCTCCTGCCCGTTCCGCCTGGCCGATTACTGGAGCTGGACCCGGCACCCCAGGCGCGAGGATCTGAAGCTCGACGCTTGACGCGATGTGGATGCCAGAAAACTGCGATTATCGAATATAGGCATGCGACGATGGTTGAGTTGCGTAACATTAATGATAAGTGATTGCGCAAATTTGGGAGAATCCTGATATGAATCGTCTGGAAGGAAAGGTTGCGCTGGTCACCGGCGGAGCGCGCGGTATCGGCGAAGGAATTGTTCGGCGCTTCATCGCCGAGGGCGCGTCCGTGCTGATCACCGACCTGCTCGACGAACCGGGCGAGGCACTGGCGGCGGAACTCGGGGTCAAGGCCGCATTCCTGCATCAGGATGTCACCTCGCGCAGCGGCTGGGGCGAAGCCGTTGCCGCCGCCGAAGCGCGGTTTGGCCGACTCGACATTCTGGTCAACAACGCCGGGGTGCTGTTCTTCTCTGGCTTCGAGGACTACTCGGCCGAGCAGATCGACACGCTGATCGACGTCAACATCAAGGGTGTGATCCTCGGCTGCCAGGCAGCTATCCCCGCGCTAGAGCGTGCCGGGGGCGGGGCGATCGTCAACATGTCGAGCGCCGACGGCATCGCCGGGGCCAATGCGGTCTCGGTCTATTGTGCGACCAAGTTCGCGGTGCGCGGGCTGACCAAGGCGCTGGCGCTCGAACTGGGGCCGCGCAAGATTCGGGTGAACTCGATCCATCCGGGCGGGATCTACACTCCGCTGGCAAACCCGATGCAGGTAGATAAGGCGACCTACGACAAGGCCTACTGGATATATCCGGCGCAATATGCTGGCGAGCCGAAGGACATCGCCGCGGCCGCGGCCTACCTCGCTTCGGACGATGCGCGCTATTGCATGGGCACCGAACTTTCGGTCGATGGAGGGATGAATGCAGGGCACTACTACATGGGCCTGCCCGGCTCGCCGACGCCGCCGGCGGCTTGACGTCATGGTCGGACTGCGCGGCTTCTTCACCTTCGTGTGCTTGTTGATCCTTGGCGCACCCGTGCTGGCCGATCAGCAGGTTGCGCCTGCTAAGCAGGCTGCAGGTCAGCCGCTCAGTGCGGATTCGACCATCGGCGAACTGCTCGAAAATCCCGCATCGCGCGCGGTG